>NZ_MDGW01000032.1:0-11624 GCF_001712525.1 Shigella sp. FC1661 | reverse complement strand
CTAAATCACGTCAGCGCTGGCTGTTTTACGCGTATGACAGGATACGGAGGACGGTTGTGGCGCACGTCTTCGGTGAACGCACTCTGGCCACACTGGAGCGTCTTCTGAGCCTGCTGTCGGCCTTTGAGGTCGTGGTATGGATGACGGATGGCTGGCCGCTGTATGAATCACGCCTGAAGGGAAAGCTGCACGTTATCAGCAAGCGTTACACTCAGCGCATTGAGCGACATAATCTGAATCTGAGACAACATCTGGCAAGGCTGGGACGGAAGTCACTGTCGTTCTCAAAATCGGTGGAGCTGCATGACAAGGTCATCGGGCATTATCTGAACATAAAACACTATCAGTAAGTTGGAGTCATTACCCGTTGGAGGTTATCCGGGAAATGATGATAAAGGTCGTGAGCTGCAACAGCAGGTTGATCCAACCAAACTGATGAATGATTTCTTTGCCGCAATTGAGTTTATGCAACGCTATCCGCAAGCGACAGGCAAAGTGGGTATTACCGGATTTTGCTATGGCGGTGGCGTATCGAACGCGGCGGCTGTCGCGTATCCGGAACTGGCCTGCGCGGTGCCGTTTTATGGTCGTCAGGCACCCACTGCCGATGTGGCGAAGATTGAAGCGCCTTTACTACTCCACTTCGCGGAACTGGACACCCGAATCAACGAGGGCTGGCCCGCTTATGAGGCGGCGTTGAAAGCCAATAATAAGGTCTATGAGGCGTATATCTATCCGGGGGTTAATCACGGATTCCATAATGATTCCACGCCTCGTTATGACAAATCTGCCGCCGATCTTGCCTGGCAAAGGACGCTGAAATGGTTCGATAAATATCTCTCCTGATGGGTTTATCTCTTACGGGATTACGTCTTAAACAAGCATGAAAAAATAGCGTGCGCAAAAGTCGTTCTTTGCCTAAAATATCGCTATATATGATAATATATAGCGAATGAGGTGAACGATGAATAACCATTTTGGTAAAGGCTTAATGGCGGGATTAAAAGCAACGCATGCCGACAGTGCGGTTAATGTGACAAAATTCTGTGCCGATTATAAACGCGGTTTTGTATTAGGCTACTCACACCGGATGTACGAAAAGACCGGAGATCGCCAGCTTAGCGCCTGGGAAGCGGGTATTCTGACGCGCCGCTATGGACTGGATAAAGAGATGGTAATGGATTTCTTTCGTGAGAATAATTCCTGTTCTACGTTGCGCTTTTTTATGGCCGGTTATCGCCTCGAAAATTGATCAAACATACGTATTATCTTGCTTTAATTAATTACACTAATGCTTCTTCCCTTCGTTTTAGCGCCCCGCCGCAGTATCATGATATCGATAACCATAATAAATGTGTGGTAAATGGCGCATCGATCGCATTATTGATTTTGCGATTGAAGCAAAATATATGCCAGGTCTTCGCAACGGAATAACTATAAATGACTGGAGATAACACCCTCATCCATTCTCACGGCATTAACCGTCGTGATTTCATGAAGCTTTGTGCAGCATTAGCCGCCACCATGGGGTTAAGTAGCAAAGCCGCTGCAGAGATGGCCGAATCGGTTACTAACCCGCAGCGTCCGCCAGTTATCTGGATTGGCGCGCAGGAGTGCACCGGTTGTACGGAATCTCTGCTTCGTGCAACGCATCCAACGGTAGAAAACCTCGTGCTGGAGACTATCTCTCTGGAGTATCACGAAGTGCTTTCCGCCGCCTTCGGTCATCAGGTCGAAGAGAACAAACATAACGCACTTGAGAAGTACAAAGGGCAGTATGTGTTGGTTGTGGATGGTTCCATCCCATTAAAAGATAACGGTATTTATTGCATGGTTGCTGGTGAGCCGATTGTGGATCACATCCGCAAAGCGGCAGAAGGCGCAGCCGCGATTATCGCTATCGGTTCCTGCTCTGCGTGGGGCGGTGTTGCCGCAGCTGGAGTTAACCCAACTGGCGCAGTCAGCCTGCAAGAAGTTCTGCCAGGCAAAACCGTTATCAATATTCCGGGCTGCCCGCCGAACCCGCACAACTTCCTCGCGACCGTTGCGCACATCATCACTTACGGCAAACCGCCGAAACTGGATGACAAAAATCGTCCGACCTTCGCCTATGGCCGTCTGATTCACGAACACTGCGAACGTCGCCCGCACTTCGATGCTGGTCGTTTTGCCAAAGAGTTCGGTGATGAAGGCCACCGTGAAGGCTGGTGCCTGTACCACCTCGGCTGTAAAGGGCCAGAAACTTACGGCAACTGCTCAACGCTGCAATTCTGCGATGTTGGCGGCGTGTGGCCGGTAGCGATTGGTCACCCATGCTATGGCTGTAACGAAGAAGGTATCGGCTTCCATAAAGGCATCCATCAGCTTGCCAACGTCGAAAATCAGACTCCGCGTTCACAGAAACCGGATGTTAACGCTAAAGAGGGCGGCAACGTCTCTGCAGGCGCTATTGGTTTGCTCGGCGGTGTGGTTGGGCTGGTTGCCGGTGTCAGCGTGATGGCGGTGCGTGAACTGGGTCGTCAGCAAAAGAAAGATAACGCTGACTCACGGGGAGAATAACCGTGAACAGACGTAATTTTATTAAAGCAGCCTCCTGCGGGGCATTGCTGACGGGCGCGCTGCCGTCTGTCAGTCATGCGGCTGCTGAAAACCACCCGCCAATTCCGGGATCGCTGGGGATGTTGTACGACTCGACCTTGTGCGTAGGCTGCCAGGCTTGCGTCACCAAGTGTCAGGATATCAACTTCCCTGAACGTAACCCGCAAGGGGAACAGACCTGGTCGAACAACGACAAACTGTCGCCGTATACCAATAACATCATTCAGGTGTGGACCAGCGGCACAGGGGTCAACAAAGACCAGGAGGAGAACGGCTACGCGTACATTAAGAAACAGTGTATGCACTGCGTCGATCCGAACTGTGTCTCTGTGTGCCCGGTCTCTGCACTGAAAAAAGATCCGAAAACCGGCATTGTCCATTACGACAAAGACGTGTGCACCGGTTGCCGTTACTGCATGGTCGCCTGTCCGTACAACGTGCCGAAGTACGACTACAACAACCCGTTTGGTGCGCTGCATAAGTGCGAGCTGTGCAACCAGAAAGGTGTGGAACGTCTCGATAAAGGCGGTCTGCCTGGCTGCGTAGAAGTGTGCCCGGCGGGCGCGGTGATTTTCGGTACGCGTGAAGAGCTGATGGCGGAGGCGAAAAAACGTCTGGCGCTGAAGCCTGGCAGCGAATACCACTATCCGCGTCAGACGCTGAAATCTGGCGACACTTACCTGCATACGGTGCCGAAATATTATCCGCATCTGTACGGCGAGAAAGAGGGCGGCGGTACTCAGGTTCTGGTACTGACGGGTGTGCCTTATGAAAATCTCGACCTGCCGAAACTGGACGATCTTTCTACCGGTGCGCGTTCCGAAAATATTCAACACACCCTGTATAAAGGCATGATGCTACCACTGGCTGTGCTGGCGGGCTTAACCGTGCTGGTTCGTCGCAACACCAAAAACGACCATCACGACGGAGGAGACGATCATGAGTCATGATCCACAACCGCTGGGCGGCAAAATCATCAGTAAACCGGTCATGATTTTTGGACCGTTAATCGTCATCTGTATGCTCCTGATTGTGAAGCGTCTGGTGTTCGGTCTGGGCTCTGTCTCTGACCTGAACGGCGGCTTCCCGTGGGGCGTGTGGATCGCGTTTGACCTGCTGATTGGTACCGGCTTTGCCTGTGGCGGCTGGGCGCTGGCGTGGGCGGTATACGTCTTTAACCGTGGGCAATACCATCCGCTGGTGCGTCCGGCGCTGTTGGCGAGTCTGTTTGGTTACTCACTGGGTGGCTTGTCGATCACTATCGACGTGGGTCGCTACTGGAACCTGCCGTACTTCTACATTCCGGGTCACTTCAACGTGAACTCGGTACTGTTCGAGACGGCGGTCTGTATGACCATCTATATCGGCGTGATGGCACTGGAGTTTGCTCCGGCACTGTTTGAACGTCTGGGCTGGAAGGTTTCTCTCAAGCGTCTGAACAAGGTGATGTTCTTCATCATTGCACTTGGCGCGCTGTTGCCGACCATGCACCAGTCTTCAATGGGGTCACTGATGATCTCGGCGGGCTACAAGGTGCATCCGTTGTGGCAGAGCTATGAAATGTTGCCGCTGTTCTCGCTGCTGACGGCGTTCATCATGGGCTTCTCGATTGTCATCTTTGAAGGTTCGCTGGTGCAGGCGGGTCTGCGTGGCAACGGTCCGGATGAAAAGAGTCTGTTCGTCAAGCTGACCAACACCATCAGTGTGTTGCTGGCGATTTTCATCGTGCTGCGCTTTGGCGAGCTTATCTATCGCGACAAGCTGTCGTTAGCGTTTGCCGGTGACTTCTACTCCGTGATGTTCTGGATTGAAGTCCTGCTGATGCTCTTCCCGCTGGTCGTTCTGCGTGTGGCGAAGCTGCGTAATGATTCCCGCATGCTGTTCCTGTCAGCACTGAGCGCACTGTTAGGTTGTGCAACCTGGCGTCTGACCTATTCGCTGGTGGCATTCAACCCGGGCGGCGGTTACGCCTACTTCCCGACCTGGGAAGAACTGTTGATTTCTATTGGTTTTGTGGCTATTGAGATTTGCGCTTACATCGTACTCATTCGTCTACTGCCGATACTTCCTCCTTTAAAACAAAACGATCATAATCGTCATGAGGCGAGCAAAGCATGAGCCAGAGAATTACTATTGATCCGGTAACCCGTATTGAGGGGCATTTACGCATCGATTGCGAAATCGAAAATGGCGTCGTTTCGAAAGCATGGGCTTCCGGTACCATGTGGCGCGGCATGGAAGAGATCGTGAAAAACCGCGATCCGCGCGATGCATGGATGATTGTGCAACGTATCTGTGGCGTATGTACTACCACTCACGCGCTGTCTTCCGTTCGTGCGGCAGAAAGTGCGCTGAATATCGACGTTCCGGTTAACGCGCAATACATCCGTAACATCATTCTGGCTGCGCACACCACGCATGACCATATCGTTCATTTCTATCAGCTTTCGGCGCTGGACTGGGTGGACATCACTTCTGCACTGCAAGCTGACCCAACCAAAGCCTCCGAAATGCTGAAAGGCGTTTCGACCTGGCATCTGAACAGTCCGGAAGAGTTCACTAAAGTTCAGAACAAGATCAAAGATCTGGTTGCCAGCGGTCAGTTGGGTATTTTCGCCAATGGCTACTGGGGTCACCCGGCGATGAAACTGCCGCCGGAAGTGAACCTGATTGCGGTAGCGCACTACCTGCAGGCGCTGGAGTGCCAGCGTGACGCTAACCGCGTCGTGGCGCTGCTGGGCGGTAAAACGCCGCACATTCAGAACCTGGCGGTAGGTGGTGTCGCGAACCCGATCAACCTCGACGGTTTGGGCGTGCTGAACCTTGAGCGCCTGATGTACATCAAGTCTTTCATCGACAAGCTGAGCGACTTTGTTGAACAGGTTTATAAGGTTGATACCGCAGTTATTGCCGCGTTCTACCCGGAATGGCTGACGCGCGGTAAAGGTGCGGTGAACTACCTGAGCGTGCCGGAATTCCCGACCGACAGTAAAAACGGCAGCTTCCTGTTCCCGGGCGGCTACATTGAGAATGCGGATCTGTCCTCGTATCGTCCGATCACTTCTCATTCCGATGAATACCTGATCAAAGGCATTCAGGAAAGCGCGAAGCACTCCTGGTATAAAGACGAAGCGCCGCAGGCACCGTGGGAAGGTACCACCATTCCGGCTTATGATGGTTGGTCTGACGACGGGAAATATTCCTGGGTGAAATCACCGACTTTCTACGGCAAAACGGTAGAAGTGGGTCCGCTGGCTAATATGCTGGTGAAACTGGCGGCAGGTCGCGAATCTACCCAGAACAAACTGAATGAAATCGTTGCGATTTATCAGAAACTGACTGGCAACACGCTGGAAGTGGCGCAGCTGCACTCCACGCTGGGCCGTATTATTGGTCGTACCGTTCACTGCTGCGAATTGCAGGATATCCTGCAAAATCAATACAGTGCACTGATCACCAATATCGGCAAAGGCGATCACACCACCTTTGTGAAACCGAACATTCCGGCAACGGGTGAGTTCAAAGGTGTTGGCTTCCTCGAAGCGCCGCGCGGTATGCTCTCTCACTGGATGGTTATTAAAGACGGTATTATCAGTAACTACCAGGCAGTTGTTCCATCAACCTGGAACTCTGGTCCGCGTAACTTCAATGATGACGTCGGTCCTTACGAGCAGTCGCTGGTGGGTACACCGGTTGCTGATCCGAATAAACCGCTGGAAGTGGTGCGTACCATTCACTCCTTCGACCCGTGCATGGCCTGTGCGGTACACGTAGTGGATGCCGACGGCAACGAAGTGGTTTCAGTGAAGGTTCTGTAATGCGTATTTTAGTCTTAGGGGTCGGCAATATTTTGCTGACCGATGAAGCCATCGGTGTGCGGATTGTCGAAGCGTTAGAGCAACGATACATTCTGCCGGATTATGTTGAGATCCTCGATGGCGGCACGGCGGGAATGGAGCTGCTTGGCGACATGGCAAATCGCGATCATCTGATTATTGCGGATGCCATTGTGTCGAAAAAGAACACGCCGGGAACGATGATGATCCTGCGGGATGAAGAAGTTCCGGCGTTGTTTACCAACAAAATCTCTCCGCATCAGCTTGGCCTGGCCGACGTATTGTCGGCCCTGCGCTTCACCGGTGAGTTTCCGAAAAAGCTGACCCTGGTCGGCGTGATCCCGGAATCGCTGGAGCCACACATCGGCTTAACGCCGACGGTTGAAGCAATGATTGAACCTGCGCTTGAGCAGGTTCTGGCTGCGCTGCGCGAATCAGGCGTGGAAGCCATCCCACGGGAGGCGATTCATGACTGAAGAGATAGCAGGTTTCCAGACCTCCCCGAAGGCGCAAGTACAGGCAGCGTTTGAAGAAATTGCCCGGCGTTCGATGCACGATCTCTCTTTTCTGCATCCTTCAATGCCGGTGTATGTTTCTGATTTTACGCTGTTCGAAGGTCAGTGGACGGGGTGTGTGATCACCCCGTGGATGCTGAGTGCAGTTATCTTCCCCGGCCCGGA
This sequence comes from Shigella sp. FC1661, assembly GCF_001712525.1. Lineage (NCBI taxonomy): Bacteria > Pseudomonadati > Pseudomonadota > Gammaproteobacteria > Enterobacterales > Enterobacteriaceae > Shigella > Shigella sp. FC1661. Next base: position 4,510 of record NZ_MDGW01000032.1, on the reverse strand, counting down.
TCAACTCTGGCCGCTGCGCAAAGTGAGTGAAAAAATTGGTCTGCAACTGCCGTATGGCACCATGACCTTTACCGTTGGCGAACTGGACGGTGTTTCGCAATACCTCTCCTGTTCGCTGATGTCACCGCTTTCGCACAGTATGTCGATTGAAGAGGGCCAACGCCTGACGGATGACTGCGCACGAATGATCCTTTCGCTGCCAGTCACGAATCCGGATGTACCACACGCAGGGCGTCGCGCCCTGCTGTTTGGTCGCAGGAGTGGCGAAAATGCATGAGTTGTCGCTTTGCCAGAGCGCCGTTGAAATTATCCAACGGCAGGCGGAGCAGCACGATGTTAAGCGCGTCACCGCCGTGTGGCTGGAAATTGGCGCGCTCTCCTGCGTTGAGGAGAGCGCCGTCCGTTTTAGTTTTGAAATTGTCTGCCACGGAACGGTGGCGCAAGGGTGCGATTTACATATCGTCTATAAACCCGCCCAGGCCTGGTGCTGGGATTGCAGCCAGGTGGTGGAGATTCATCAGCACGATGCGCAGTGTCCGCTCTGTCACGGCGAGCGGTTGCGTGTCGATACCGGCGATTCGCTGATCGTCAAAAGTATTGAAGTTGAATAACCGGAGTTAATAATGTGTATTGGCGTTCCAGGCCAGGTGCTGGCTGTCGGTGAAGATATTCACCAGCTTGCGCAGGTTGAAGTATGTGGTATCAAGCGCGACGTGAATATCGCCCTGATTTGTGAAGGTAACCCAGCCGATCTACTGGGCCAGTGGGTGCTGGTACACGTCGGATTTGCCATGAGCATCATCGACGAAGATGAAGCCAAAGCCACATTAGACGCACTGCGCCAAATGGATTACGACATTACCAGCGCGTGATGATTAGCTTTCGTAGGCCTGATAAGACGCGGCAGCGTCGCATCAGGCATTGTGCACGATTGCCGGATGCGGCGTGAACGCCTTATCCGGCCTGGATGGCTTGCTGCGACGAACACCAACCCTTACCCCTGACGCTTATCTTCCGTATTCGTCTCGAAATCACTGGCGTCATGGCGCTCATGCAACTGCTCATTCAGCGGTCCGTTGGTGCGGTTAACAATACGCCCACGTTTCACCGCCGGACGTTCGCCTACTTCTTTCGCCCAGCGTTGTACATGCTTATAACTGCCCGCATCAAGAAACTCAGCGGCATCATACACACCACCTAACACCACGTTGCCAAACCACGGCCAAATCGCCATATCCGCAATGGTGTACTCATCGCCCGCAACAAACTTATGCTGCGCCAGTTGCTTATCCAGCACGTCGAGCAGACGTTTGGCTTCCATGGTAAAGCGGTTGATGGCGTACTCAATCTTTACCGGTGCGTAATGGTAAAAGTGACCAAAACCACCGCCGAGGAACGGTGCCGCGCCCTGTAACCAGAACAGCCAGTTCATCGTTTCAGTACGCTTTGCCAAATCCTGCGGCAGGAAGTAGCCAAATTTCTCCGCCAGATAAAGCAGGATCGAACCAGATTCAAACACACGGATCGGCGGATTATGCGTATGATCGCGCAGCGCCGGGATCTTCGAGTTTGGGTTCACTTCGACAAAGCCGCTGGAGAATTGATCGCCATCGCCAATACGAATCAGCCAGGCGTCGTACTCTGCACCAGTAACGCCCAGCGCCAGCAGCTCCTCAAGCATAATCGTTACTTTCTGACCGTTCGGCGTTCCCAGCGAATAAAGTTGCAATGGGTGTTTGCCAACGGGCAGCGTTTTTTCATGCGTCGGACCAGAAACCGGGCGATTGATATTGGCGAACGCGCCGCCAGCGGATTTATCCCACGTCCAGACTTTCGCGGGCTGATAAGTATTGTCTGTCATAGTGAGTTGCCTTCTGAGTGGTAGTGTTGAAGCAGTGTGGCAGGTCACTTGCTGTACAGAATGTGAATTTTTTAACCCTTTGCGCCAGCCGCTGCGATGAGGTGTATGATTAGTCTGACCTCTGTCCGGTTAATGTCGCTGAGCAGGTAATCAGAGCACAACAATTACGCCAACTGCTTAGGTTGTATTGTTAAAGGTAAAGTGATGAGCAAAGGAACGACCAGCCAGGATGCCCCGTTCGGGACATTATTGGGCTACGCCCCAGGTGGGGTAGCAATCTACTCTTCAGATTACAGTTCTCTCGACCCGCAGGAATACGAAGATGACGCCGTATTCCGTAGCTATATCGACGACGAATATATGGGCCACAAGTGGCAATGCGTTGAATTTGCTCGCCGTTTTCTCTTTCTGAATTACGGTGTGGTCTTTACTGACGTGGGTATGGCGTGGGAGATTTTCTCGCTGCGCTTCCTGCGAGAAGTGGTTAATGACAACATCCTGCCATTGCAGGCATTTCCTAACGGCTCGCCGCGTGCGCCGGTCGCGGGTGCGCTTCTTATCTGGGATAAAGGCGGTGAATTTAAAGACACTGGCCATGTCGCCATCATTACCCAATTGCATGGCAACAAAGTCCGTATTGCGGAACAGAACGTGATTCATTCCCCGTTGCCGCAAGGGCAACAGTGGACGCGTGAGCTGGAGATGGTGGTCGAAAACGGCTGCTATACCCTGAAAGACACTTTTGATGACACCACCATTCTGGGCTGGATGATCCAGACGGAAGATACTGAATACAGCTTACCGCAGCCGGAAATTGCAGGCGAGCTGCTGAAAATCAGCGGAGCGCGCCTGGAAAACAAAGGCCAGTTTGACGGTAAATGGCTGGATGAAAAAGATCCGCTGCAAAACGCCTATGTGCAGGCCAACGGTCAGGTGATCAATCAGGATCCTTATCATTACTACACCATTACCGAGAGTGCCGAGCAGGAGCTAATTAAAGCCACCAACGAGCTGCACCTGATGTATCTTCACGCAACCGACAAGGTACTGAAAGATGACAACCTGCTGGCGCTGTTCGACATCCCGAAAATCCTCTGGCCACGTTTGCGTCTCTCCTGGCAGCGTCGCCGTCACCATATGATCACTGGTCGTATGGATTTCTGCATGGATGAGCGTGGCCTGAAGGTTTACGAGTACAACGCCGACTCCGCCTCCTGTCATACCGAAGCGGGCTTGATCCTCGAACGTTGGGCGGAGCAGGGCTATAAAGGCAACGGCTTCAATCCGGCGGAAGGGCTGATTAACGAATTGGCTGGTGCCTGGAAACACAGTCGTGCACGTCCGTTTGTCCATATCATGCAGGACAAAGATATCGAGGAAAACTATCACGCGCAGTTTATGGAGCAGGCGCTGCACCAGGCGGGCTTTGAAACGCGTATCTTGCGTGGATTGGATGAACTGGGCTGGGATGCTGCCGGGCAACTGATTGATGGGGAAGGGCGACTGGTTAACTGCGTGTGGAAAACCTGGGCGTGGGAAACCGCGTTTGACCAGATTCGTGAAGTTAGCGACCGTGAGTTTGCTGCGGTGCCAATCCGTACCGGTCATCCGCAAAACGAAGTGCGTCTTATCGACGTATTGCTGCGCCCGGAAGTGCTAGTCTTTGAGCCGCTGTGGACGGTGATCCCCGGCAACAAAGCGATTCTGCCGATCCTCTGGTCGCTGTTCCCGCACCATCGTTACCTGCTGGATACCGATTTCACTGTTAATGATGAATTGGTGAAAACAGGTTACGCAGTGAAACCGATTGCCGGTCGCTGTGGTAGCAATATCGACCTGGTCAGCCATCATGAAGAGGTGCTGGACAAAACCAGCGGTAAATTTGCCGAGCAGAAAAACATCTATCAGCAACTGTGGTGTTTGCCGAAAGTGGACGGTAAATACATTCAGGTATGTACCTTCACCGTGGGCGGCAACTACGGTGGGACGTGTTTGCGCGGTGATGAATCACTGGTCATCAAAAAAGAGAGTGATATTGAACCGTTAATTGTGGTGAAAAAGTAATACATGTTGTAGCAACCCCGTACTGATTATGAAGAATAATCAGTACGGGGATTAATCAAAATATTCAATATTTATATGTTCTAATATTTATTCATTTCATATGTGAATATATTAACCAGTGGAATACCTGTGTTTTGATTATTTCTAAAGGTTTTGAATGAATGCTTATTGTCTGATACACAAGAAATAACACTCTTTTTATCGTTAAAAAATGATATTTCACTTTGCCCGGTAATGCTGCCAACTTACTGATAGTGTTTTATGTTCAGATAATGCCCGATGACCTTGTCATGCAGCTCCACCGATTTTGAGAACGACAGTGACTTCCGTCCCAGCCTTGCCAGATGTTGTCTCAGATTCAGATTATGTGTAAGCGTACAGCCTGAACCGTCTGGTCAGAATCTGACGAATTAGACAAAGTGGTGTCCACCAAATAAGTAGTGGGAACCAAAGTGTCAGATATGCAGAAAAATGTGAATCCCGGCAGGCGAAAAGGCTGCCCTAATTATCCTCCCGAATTTAAACAGCAGCTCGTTGCTGCCTCCTGTGAACCCGGGATATCCATCTCAAAACTTGCTCTTGAAA
>NZ_MDGW01000031.1:0-11635 GCF_001712525.1 Shigella sp. FC1661 | reverse complement strand
GTGCGTACCGGGCTGAGAGGCGGTGTAAGTGAACTGTAGTTGCCATGTTTTACGGCAATGAGAGCAGAGATAGCGCTGATGTCCGGCAGTGCTTTTGCCGTTACGCACCACGCCTTCAGTAGCGGAGCAGGAAGGACATCTGATGGAAATGGAAGCCACGCAAGCACCTTAAAATCACCATCATACACTAAATCAGTAAGTTGGCAGCATTACCCAACCCCGGAAAGAAATAAAATAAATTTTATTTCTCCCCGGCGTTTCCGAAATAAATATGAAAACACTGAGCGGTTGTGCAAATTCTTTGTGCGACCGTGAAGTGTTGCCGGCGAAGCCGGAATTTAACGGTTATTAATCTTTTCATCATTAATAATCAGTCCGACTGACTTTCTTTCTTCGGAATATCATCATGAGTTTTAACGCAAAGGATATGACCCAGGGCGGTCAGATTGCGTCCATGCGTATCCGCATGTTCAGCCAGATCGCCAATATTATGCTTTACTGCCTGTTTATTTTTTCTGGATACTCGTTGGTCTGGTTTTATGGGTAAAAATAAGCTGGCAGACGTTTGTGAATGGCTGTATTTACTGGTGGTGTACCACGCTGGAAGGCATGCGGGATTTAATCAAGTCTCAGCCGGTATATGAGATTCAGTATTACGGCAAAACCTTCCGGATGAACGCTGCTCAGGTACTGCATGATAAATATATGATCTGGTGCGGTGAGCAGTTATGGTCTGCATTCGTTCTGGCCACAGTTGTGGCACTGGTTATTTGCCTGATTACCTTCTTTGTTGTCTCCTGGATTCTGGGGCGTCAGGGTAAACAACAGAGCGAAAATGAAGTCACAGGTGGTCGTCAACTGACAGACAATCCGAAAGACGTTGCCCGGATGCTGAAAAAAGACGGCAGGGACTCCGATATCCGGATTGGCGATCTGCCGATTATCCGGGATTCCGAAATCCAGAACTTCTGTCTGCACGGCACGGTCGGGGCCGGTAAGTCGGAGGTTATCCGTCGTCTGGCCAACTACGCCCGTCAGCGTGGTGATATGGTGGTGATTTATGACCGTTCAGGGGAATTTGTTAAAAGTTACTATGATCCCTCCATCGATAAGATCCTGAATCCGCTGGATGCACGCTGTGCCGCCTGGGATTTGTGGAAGGAGTGCCTGACACAGCCGGATTTTGATAATACCGCAAATACTCTGATCCCGATGGGCACAAAAGAGGACCCGTTCTGGCAGGGTTCAGGACGTACCATTTTTGCGGAAGCGGCGTATCTGATGCGTAATGACCCCAACCGCAGCTACAGCAAACTGGTGGACACACTGCTTTCCATCAAAATTGAAAAACTGCGTACCTACCTGCGTAATTCACCGGCGGCCAACCTGGTGGAAGAGAAAATCGAGAAAACGGCCATATCCATCCGTGCTGTGCTGACCAACTATGTGAAAGCCATCCGTTACCTGCAGGGGATTGAGCATAACGGTGAGCCCTTCACCATCCGTGACTGGATGCGTGGTGTCCGGGAGGATCAGAAAAACGGCTGGCTGTTTATCTCGTCGAATGCCGACACTCATGCCTCCCTGAAGCCGGTGATCTCCATGTGGCTGTCCATTGCCATTCGTGGTCTGCTGGCAATGGGAGAAAACCGTAATCGTCGTGTGTGGTTCTTCTGTGATGAGTTACCCACATTACACAAACTGCCGGACCTGGTGGAGATCCTGCCGGAAGCCCGTAAGTTCGGTGGCTGTTATGTGTTTGGTATCCAGTCCTATGCCCAGCTGGAAGATATCTACGGTGAGAAAGCGGCTGCCACGCTGTTTGACGTCATGAACACCCGTGCCTTTTTCCGTTCTCCCAGCCATAAGATTGCGGAGTTCGCTGCCGGTGAAATTGGTGAGAAAGAGCACCTGAAAGCCAGCGAACAGTATTCCTACGGTGCTGATCCGGTACGTGACGGGGTATCGACCGGTAAGGATATGGAGCGCCAGACGCTGGTCAGTTATTCCGACATTCAGTCCCTGCCGGATCTGACCTGCTATGTCACCCTGCCCGGACCGTATCCGGCAGTCAAACTCTCACTGAAATATCAGGAACGACCGAAGGTCGCTCCGGAGTTTATTCCGCGTGACATCAACCCGGAAATGGAGAACCGTCTGAGTGCCGTACTTGCCGCAAGGGAAGCAGAAGGTCGTCAGATGGCCAGCCTCTTCGAACCGGATGTCCCGGAGGTTGTTTCCGGAGAAGACGTGACTCAGGCTGAACAGCCGCAACAGCCGCAACAGCCGCAACAGCCGCAACAGCCGCAACAGCCGCAACAGCCGGTGTCTCCTGTCATCAACGATAAGAAGTCAGATTCAGGTGTGAATGTTCCGGCAGGGGGGATCGAGCAGGAGCTGAAAATGAAACCGGAAGAAGAGATGGAACAGCAACTGCCACCCGGGATCAGTGAATCCGGTGAAGTGGTGGATATGGCCGCTTATGAGGCATGGCAGCAGGAAAATCATCCGGACACCTGGCAGCAGATGCAGCGTCGTGAAGAGGTGAACATCAATGTGCACCGGGAACGCGGGGAGGATGTTGAGCCGGGAGATGATTTCTGATGAACAGGTCAGCTCCAGTCTTCAGTTCTCAGGCCGCCCACACGTTCAAATTCCCGGGTGTTATTAGTCACAATAATCAGCCCCCGACTGCGGGCATGACCTGCGATCATTTGATCAAATGGCCCGACAGGGCGTCCCTGACGGGCAAGTTCTGCTCTTATCTGGACGGTGTGTGTGGCTGCAGCAGCGTCGTAATCCAGAACATCAATGCGGGAAACAAATCCCTCGATCACAGCGAGATTACGTTCAGGCATCTGGCTTTTTTCTGCACCATATATCAGCTCCATCAGGGTGACCGAACTGATACACATTCTCCCCTGGTTCAGGTTAAAACGCTCCCTGACGCTGGCGGGTTTGTTCTTTATCGTAAAAATGCAGATGTTGGTATCGAGCATAAACTTCAGCATCAGAATGACTCCCTTTCCTGCATGCCGGGCTGTTCCCTGTTATCCATAAAATCGGCGCTGACGCTGTGTCCGTCGAACCATTCGTCCCATGTCTCTCCGGCTGGCGTAATGATTCTGGTTCGTCCGACAGCAATCACTTCAACGCGTTTTACGTTTTCCGGCAATGCAACCGCTTTTGGCAGTCTGACCGCCTGGCTGCGGTTGCTGAGAAATACGGTGGTTTCCATTATTTGCCTCCTTATGTGGATATGTCTTGTGTATATCCATTGTGGGATTGATACCGGGATATGTCAAAGGGATATACGTTTATGATGAGTATCGCGCAGGTCAGATCGGCCGGAAGTGCCGGGAATTATTATACCGACAAGGATAATTACTATGTGCTGGGCAGCATGGGAGAACGCTGGGCCGGCCAGGGGGCTGAACAAGGCTGCAGGGCAGTGTCGATAAGGATGTCTTTACCCGCCTTCTGGAGGGCAGGCTGCCGGACGGGGCGGATTTAAGCCGCATGCAGGATGGCAGTAACAGGCATCGTCCCGGCTACGACCTGACCTTCTCCGCTCCCAAAAGTGTCTCCATGATGGCCATGCTCGGGGGGGACAAACGTCTTATTGAAGCACATAACCAGGCCGTGGATTTTGCTGTCCGTCATCACCCGTGTGGAGGCACTGGCCTCCACACGGGTGATGACGGACGGACAGTCAGAAACGGTGCTGACCGGTAATCTGGTGATGGCACTGTTTAACCACGACACCAGTCGCGATCAGGAACCACAGTTACACACGCATGCGGTGGTGACTAATGTTACGCAGCATAACGGCGAATGGAAGACACTGAGCAGTGACAAAGTGGGGAAAACGGGGTTCATTGAGAATGTGTACGCTAATCAGATTGCCTTTGGCAGGCTCTACCGGGAAAAACTGAAAGAGCAGGTTGAGGCGCTGGGCTATGAAACTGAAGTGGTCGGTAAGCACGGTATGTGGGAAATGCCGGGTGTACCGGTGGAGGCCTTTTCCGGACGCTCACAGACTATCCGGGAGGCCGTCGGGGAAGACGCCTCGCTGAAATCCCGGGATGTGGCGGCGCTGGATACGCGTAAATCCAAACAGCACGTCGATCCTGAAGTCAGAATGGCCGAGTGGATGCAGACGCTGAAGGAAACCGGGTTCGACATCCGGGCATATCGTGACGCAGCGGAACAACGGGCATATACCCGCACGCAGACACCCGGACCCGCTTCACAGGACGGGCCGGATGTGCAGCAGGCGGTGACACAGGCCATTGCCGGATTAAGTGAACGCAAAGTGCAGTTTATGTATACGGACCTGCTGGCCAGGACGGTCGGCATACTGCCGCCGGAAAATGGTGTGATTGAACGGGCACGCGCCGGTATCGATGAGGCCATCAGCCGTGAGCAGCTTATCCCCCTCGATCGTGAGAAGGGGCTGTTCACGTCCGGGATTCATATGCTCGATGAGCTGTCAGTCCGGGCACTCAGTCGTGACATCATGAAACAGAACCGGGTGACCGTACATCCGGAGAAAAGTGTCCCCCGGACGGCCGGTTACAGCGATGCCGTCAGTGTTCTGGCACAGGACCGTCCGTCGCTGGCCATTGTGTCCGGGCAGGGCGGTGCAGCCGGGCATCGTGAGCGGGTGGCTGAACTGGTCATGATGGCCCGGGAGCAGGGGCGGGAGGTGCAGATTATCGCTGCTGACCGTCGCTCGCAGATGAACCTGAAGCAGGATGAACGGCTGTCCGGTGAACTGATAACCGGACGTCGTCAGTTGCTGGAAGGCATGGCCTTCACGCCGGGCAGTACCGTTATCGTCGACCAGGGCGAAAAACTCTCCCTGAAAGAGACGTTAACCCTGCTGGATGGTGCCGCACGTCATAACGTACAGGTCCTGATAACTGACAGCGGGCAGCGAACCGGTACAGGCAGTGCACTGATGGCCATGAAGGATGCCGGGGTGAACACATATCGCTGGCAGGGGGGAGAACAGCGACCGGCCACCATCATCAGTGAACCGGACCGTTATGTCCGCTATGCCCGGCTGGCCGGAGATTTTGCGGCCAGCGTGAAAGCCGGAGAAGAGAGCGTGGCACAGGTCAGCGGAGTACGGGAACAGGCCATACTGACACAGGCCATTCGCAGTGAGCTGAAAACACAGGGCGTGCTCGGACACCCGGAGGTAACCATGACCGCCCTGTCACCGGTCTGGCTGGACAGCCGGAGCCGTTATCTGCGGGATATGTACCGCCCGGGAATGGTGATGGAGCAGTGGAACCCGGAGACACGCAGTCATGACCGCTATGTGACAGAACGTGTGACGGCGCAGAGTCACAGCCTGACCCTGCGGAATGCGCAGGGCGAAACGCAGGTGGTGCGTATTTCTTCCCTGGACAGCAGCTGGTCGCTGTTCCGGCCGGAAAAAATGCCGGTGGCAGACGGTGAGCGTCTGAGGGTGACAGGGAAAATTCCCGGACTCCGCGTCTCCGGCGGTGACCGCCTGCAGGTGGCATCCGTCAGTGAAGATGCGATGACGGTTGTTGTGCCGGGACGGGCTGAACCGGCCACCCTGCCTGTGAGCGATTCACCGTTCACGGCACTGAAGCTGGAGAACGGCTGGGTGGAAACGCCCGGGCATTCCGTCAGCGACAGTGCGACGGTTTTTGCCTCCGTCACACAGATGGCAATGGACAATGCCACCCTGAACGGTCTGGCCCGCAGTGGTCGTGATGTCCGGCTGTATTCCTCACTGGATGAAACCCGTACTGCGGAAAAACTTGCCCGCCATCCCTCCTTTACGGTGGTTTCTGAGCAGATAAAGGCGCGTGCCGGTGAGACATTGCTGGAAACCGCTATCAGTCTGCAGAAAGCCGGGCTTCACACGCCGGCACAGCAGGCCATTCATCTGGCCCTTCCTGTGCTGGAAAGTAAAAACCTGGCCTTCAGCATGGTGGACCTGCTGACAGAGGCGAAGTCGTTTGCTGCAGAAGGAACCGGTTTTGCTGACCTGGGAGGGGAAATCAATGCGCAGATAAAACGGGGTGATTTACTGTATGTGGATGTGGCAAAAGGCTATGGCACAGGCCTGCTGGTTTCCCGTGCGTCGTATGAGGCAGAAAAGAGCATTCTTCGCCATATTCTCGAAGGTAAGGAAGCGGTCACGCCGCTGATGGAGAGAGTACCTGGCGAACTCATGGAGAAACTGACATCAGGACAGCGCGCCGCCACCCGTATGATACTGGAAACGTCCGACCGTTTCACGGTGGTGCAGGGCTATGCCGGTGTGGGTAAGACCACACAGTTCCGGGCGGTGATGTCAGCCGTGAACATGCTGCCGGAGAGTGAACGTCCCCGTGTCGTGGGGCTGGGGCCCACACACCGTGCGGTCGGGGAGATGCGCAGCGCCGGCGTGGATGCACAGACACTGGCGTCCTTTCTGCATGACACGCAGCTGCAGCAGCGCAGCGGAGAAATACCGGATTTCAGCAACACGCTGTTCCTGCTCGATGAGAGCTCAATGGTGGGCAATACCGACATGGCACGGGCATATGCCCTGATTGCGGCCGGTGGCGGTCGGGCTGTGGCCAGCGGTGACACGGACCAGCTGCAGGCCATCGCGCCCGGTCAGCCTTTCCGTCTCCAGCAGACGCGCAGTGCTGCCGATGTGGTCATCATGAAGGAGATTGTGCGTCAGACGCCGGAACTGCGGGAGGCGGTATACAGCCTGATTAACCGGGATGTGGAAAGGGCGCTGTCCGGGCTTGAGCGTGTGAAACCGTCTCAGGTGCCACGTCTGGAGGGCGCATGGGCACCGGAGCACTCCGTGACGGAGTTCAGTCACAGCTAGGAAGCGAAACTGGCAGAAGCGCAGCAGAAGGCGATGCTGAAAGGCGAGGCTTTTCCGGATGTCCCCATGACACTGTATGCAGCCATTGTCCGCGACTATACCGGCAGGACACCGGAAGCACGGGAGCAGACGCTGATTGTCACGCACCTGAATGAGGACCGGCGCGTACTGAACAGCATGATTCATGATGCACGGGAAAAGGCCGGAGAACTGGGGCAGGTGCAGGTCATGGTGCCTGTCCTGAACACAGCGAATATACGCGACGGGGAGCTGCGTCGTCTCTCCACCTGGGAGAATAACCCGGATGCCCTTGCCCTGGTGGATAATGTGTATCACCGGATTGCCGGTATCAGCAAGGATGACGGGCTGATAACCCTGCAGGATGCGGAAGGTAACACGCGGCTGATTTCGCCCCGGGAGGCGGTGGCTGAAGGCGTCACGCTGTACACCCCGGACACCATCCGGGTGGGGACCGGTGACAGGATACGCTTCACGAAGAGTGACCGGGAGCGCGGTTATGTGGCCAACAGCGTCTGGACGGTGACAGCGGTTTCCGGTGACAGTGTCACACTTTCTGACGGTCAGCAGACCCGTGTGATTCGCCCCGGTCAGGAGCGGGCAGAGCAACATATTGACCTGGCCTATGCCATCACCGCCCATGGTGCACAGGGGGCGAGTGAAACCTTTGCCATCGCGCTTGAAGGCACGGAAGGTAACCGGAAACTGATGGCCGGCTTTGAGTCAGCCTACGTGGCCCTGTCGCGTATGAAGCAGCATGTGCAGGTGTACACCGATAACCGTCAGGGCTGGACGGATGCCATCAACAATGCCGTACAGAAAGGAACTGCCCACGATGTGTTTGAGCCGAAACCGGACCGGGAGGTCATGAATGCAGAGCGGCTGTTCAGTACGGCGCGGGAGCTGCGGGACGTGGCGGCAGGCCGTGCCGTTCTCCGTCAGGCGGGGCTGGCCGGGGGAGACAGTCCTGCACGGTTTATTGCTCCGGGACGTAAATATCCGCAACCGTATGTGGCACTGCCGGCGTTTGACCGTAACGGCAAGTCCGCCGGTATCTGGCTGAACCCGCTGACCACGGATGACGGAAACGGGCTGCGGGGATTCAGCGGTGAAGGTCGGGTAAAAGGTAGCGGGGATGCGCAGTTCGTGGCCCTGCAGGGCAGCCGTAACGGAGAAAGCCTGCTGGCTGATAATATGCAGGATGGCGTCCGGATTGCCCGTGATAATCCTGACAGTGGTGTGGTGGTAAGAATCGCCGGTGAAGGCCGTCCGTGGAATCCCGGTGCCATCACCGGTGGCCGCGTGTGGGGGGATATCCCGGACAACAGCGTCCAGCCGGGAGCCGGAAATGGCGAACCGGTCACGGCAGAGGTACTGGCACAGCGGCAGGCTGAAGAGGCCATCCGCCGTGAAACGGAACGTCGCGCAGATGAAATTGTCCGTAAAATGGCAGAGAACAAACCTGACCTGCCGGACGGCAAAACAGAGCAGGCTGTCAGGGAAATTGCCGGGCAGGAGCGTGACCGGGCTGCCATAACTGAACGGGAAGCCGCGCTGCCGGAGAGTGTACTGCGTGAACCACAACGGGTGCGGGAAGCGGTCTGGGAAGTTGCCCGGGAAAATTTGCTGCAGGAGCGTCTGCAGCAGATGGAGCGGGATATGGTTCGTGACCTGCAGAAAGAGAAAACCCCGGGCGGAGACTGATACAGGAAGACAAACACTGATGACAACGGATAACACGAACACGACACGTAACGATTCACTGGCTGCACGGACCGATACCTGGTTGCAGTCATTTCTGGTCTGGTCACCCGGACAGCGGGATATCATCAAAACGGTGGCACTGGTGCTGATGGTACTGGACCACATCAATCTGATATTCCAGCTGAAGCAGGAATGGATGTTTCTGGCCGGGCGAGGAGCCTTTCCGCTTTTTGCCCTGGTGTGGGGGCTGAATCTGTCCCGTCATGCGCATATCCGGCAACCGGCCATTAACCGGCTGTGGGGATGGGGAATTATTGCCCAGTTCGCATATTATCTGGCAGGCTTTCCCTGGTATGAGGGGAATATCCTGTTTGCCTTTGCAGTGGCGGCACAGGTGCTGACGTGGTGTGAAACGCGCAGTGGGTGGCGTACAGCAGCGGCCATACTCCTGATGGCCCTGTGGGGGCCTTTGTCCGGCACCAGTTACGGTATTGCCGGGTTGCTGATGCTGGCAGTCAGCAACCGGCTGTACCGGGCGGAAGACAGAGCGGAACGTCTGGCGCTGGTCGCCTGCCTGCTGGCTGTTATTCCGGCGCTTAACCTTGCCACCAGTGATGCAGCGGCGGTGGCCGGTCTTGTGATGACGGTGCTGACCGTTGGTCTGGTGTTGTGTGCCGGAAAATCATTACCCCGTTTCTGGCCCGGAGACTTTTTCCCGACGTTCTATGCCTGTCATCTGGCTGTGCTGGGCGTTCTGGCGCTGTGACGGGTGTGGTATCTTTGGCCGCAAGAGGATGATTCGTCAGAGGCAGAACACAGCATGACAGAGCAGAAGCGACCGGTACTGACACTGAAGCGGAAGACAGAGGGAACAGCGACTGTCCGCAGCCGGAAAACCATCATCAATGTCACCACGCCACCAAAGTGGAAGGTGAAAAAGCAGAAGCTGGCCGAGAAAGCGGCCCGTGAAGCAGAGCTGGCGGCAAAAAAAGCGCAGGCCAGACAGGCGCTGTCCATTTATCTGAACCTGCCCACGCTGGATGAGGCTGTGAATACCCTGAAGCCCTGGTGGCCGGGATTATTTGACGGTGACACGCCCCGGCTTCTGGCCTGCGGTATCCGGGACGTGTTACTGGAAGACGTGGCGCAGCGGAATATCCCGCTCTCGCATAAAAAACTGCGCAGGGCGCTGAAGGCCATCACCCGTTCAGAAAGCTATCTGTGTGCCATGAAAGCCGGTGCCTGCCGGTATGACACGGAAGGGTATGTGACGGAGCATATTTCTCAGGAGGAGGAAGCGTATGCGGGAGCGCGTCTGGCGAAAATTCGTCGCCAGAACCGGATAAAGGCAGAACTTCAGGCCGTGCTTGATGAGAAATAAAAAAAGCCTCCCCCAGAGAGAGGAGGCAGGGAAATAAGGCTTAAAAGGAAATAACTTCCGCTTCCGAAAGGAAGCCAGTCCACTGAATTATTTATCACAATAATACTGACAACTAAAGGGGGACAAGAAAATGAATGGATTCAGAAACAGTTCACGGAACGGCCAGGTCTGGCGTTACCAGCGTGCCGGCGGGCGGGCCGTTATTCTGGAAGTCAGTGGACGCTGGATGGAAGCGGCAGAAGCATGGCGACGGGCTGCCTGTGTTGCGCCTAGGACAGACTGGCAGCAGTTTGCCCGGAAAAGGGCTGAACACTGCCACCGGCGCTGCCGGGGAAGGGGGTAACGAAAAAAGCAGCCTTCATTACTCCAGGAGTCAGAAGGCTGAAAGGAGTTTATGAGATTTGCTTCTTAATATCCGGTCGGGCAGTATGACCGGACAGTTCTGAGTAGCACAGAGTCTTTTCCGCATTAAGTCGATTTTTTATATTTTGTGATTAATTTCACAAAATAAGGTGTTATTCAATGTGTGCTGCACTATTCAGGGGGGCTGAAATACAGGTGCCATTTATCTGATATGGAGAATAACATGAGGAAATATATTCCACTGGTATTATTTATCTTTTCATGGCCGGTATTGTCTGCAGATATTCATGGACGGGTTGTTCGTGTACTGGACGGTGATACCATCGAGGTCATGGACTCACTGAAGGCGGTGCGGATCAGGCTGGTAAATATTGATGCACCGGAAAAGAAACAGGATTATGGCCGGTGGTCAACAGACATGATGAAATCACTGGTCGCAGGAAAAACGGTTACCGTCACATATTTTCAGCGAGATCGTTATGGTCGTATTCTCGGGCAGGTTTATGCACCAGACGGAATGAATATTAATCAGTTTATGGTCCGGGCCGGGGCTGCCTGGGTATATGAGCAGTACAACACAGATCCCGTGCTACCTGTCCTTCAGAACGAAGCCAGACAACAAAAACGTGGGCTCTGGTCAGATGCTGATCCGGTTCCCCCCTAGATATGGAGGCACCGTAAATAAAGCGATGGCAATCCTATCATTCATCTGTTCTCAGCGGGAATAAAAATGGCAAAAACAAAACAGGAATGGCTGTATCAGTTACGGCGATGTTCATCAGTCAATACGCTGGAAAAAATTATTCATAAAAACAGAGACAGTTTATCAAACAGAGAACGTGAATCATTTAATTCAGCAGCAGACCACCGGCTAGCGGAATTAATCACCGGAAAGTTATATGACAGGATACCAAAAGAGATATGGAAATATGGGTAATGACTCCAACTTATTGATAGTGTTTTATGTTCAGATAATGCCCGATGACTTTGTCATGCAGCTCCACCGATTTTGAGAACGACAGCGACTTCCGTCCCAGCCGTGCCAGGTGCTGCCTCAGATTCAGGTTATGCCGCTCAATTCGCTGCGTATATCGCTTGCTGATTACGTGCAGCTTTCCCTTCAGGCGGGATTCATACAGTGGCCAGCCATCCGTCATCCATATCACCACGTCAAAGGGTGACAGCAAGCTCATAAGACGCCCCAGCGTCGCCATAGTGCGTTCACCGAATACGTGCGCAACAACCGTCTTCCGGAGCCTGTCATACGCGTAAAACAGCCAGCGCTGGCGCGATTTAGC
>NZ_MDGW01000030.1:0-11886 GCF_001712525.1 Shigella sp. FC1661 | reverse complement strand
GGCGCACGTCTTCGGTGAACGCACTCTGGCCACACTGGAGCGTCTTCTGAGCCTGCTGTCGGCCTTTGAGGTCGTGGTATGGATGACGGATGGCTGGCCGCTGTATGAATCACGCCTGAAGGGAAAGCTGCACGTTATCAGCAAGCGTTACACTCAGCGCATTGAGCGACATAATCTGAATCTGAGACAACATCTGGCAAGGCTGGGACGGAAGTCACTGTCGTTCTCAAAATCGGTGGAGCTGCATGACAAGGTCATCGGGCATTATCTGAATATAAAACACTATCAGTAAGTTGGAGTCATTACCGTGTACTCGGTAATGGCGAACTGGGGCGCTAACCATGGGGTTCTGACCATCGGCCACGTTGGCGCTGACTTTATCACTCTCGCCTCCATGCTGCGTATCCCGGTATGTATGCACAACGTTGAAGAGACCAAAGTGTATCGTCCTTCTGCCTGGGCTGCGCACGGCATGGATATTGAAGTATTGCAGGAGCGATTATGAAACAAGAAGTTATCCTGGTACTCGACTGTGGCGCGACCAATGTCAGGGCCATCGCGGTTAATCGGCAGGGAAAAATTGTTGCCCGCGCCTCAACGCCTAATGCCAGCGATATCGCGATGGAAAACAACACCTGGCACCAGTGGTCTTTAGACGCCATTTTGCAACGCTTTGCTGATTGCTGTCGGCAAATCAATAGTGAACTGACTGAATGCCACATCCGCGGTATCGCCGTCACCACCTTTGGTGTGGATGGCGCTCTGGTAGATAAGCAAGGTAATCTGCTCTATCCGATCATTAGCTGGAAATGTCCGCGAACAGCAGCGGTTATGGACAATATTGAACAGTTGATCTCCGCACAGCGGTTGCAGGCTATTTCTGGCGTCGGAGCCTTTAGTTTCAATACGTTATATAAGTTGGTGTGGTTGAAAGAAAATCATCCACAACTGCTGGAACGCGCGCACGCCTGGTTCTTTATTTCGTCGCTGATTAACCACCGTTTAACCGGCGAATTCACTACTGATATCACGATGGCCGGAACCAGCCAGATGCTGGATATCCAGCAACGCGATTTCAGTCCGCAAATTTTACAAGCCACTGGTATTCCACGCCGACTCTTCCCTCGTCTGGTGGAAGCGGGTGAACAGATTGGTACGCTACAGAACAGCGCCGCAGCAATGCTCGGCTTACCCGTTGGCATACCGGTGATTTCCGCAGGTCACGATACCCAGTTCGCCCTTTTTGGCGCTGGTGCCGACCAAAATGAACCCGTGCTCTCTTCCGGTACATGGGAAATTTTAATGGTCCGTAGCGCCTAGGTTGATACTTCGCTGTTAAGTCAGTACGCCGGTTCCACCTGCGAACTGGATAGCCAGGCAGGGTTGTATAACCTAGGTATGCAATGGCTGGCATCCGGCGTGCTGGAATGGGTGAGAAAACTGTTCTGGACGGCTGAAACACCCTGGCAAATGTTGATTGAAGAAGCTCGTCTGATCGCGCCTAGCGCGGATGGCGTAAAAATGCAGTGTGATTTATTGTCGTGTCAGAACGCTGGCTGGCAAGGAGTGACGCTTAATACCACGCGGGGGCATTTCTATCGCGCGGCGCTGGAAGGGTTAACTGCGCAATTACAGCGCAATCTACAGATGCTGGAAAAAATCGGGCACTTTAAGGCCTCTGAATTATTGTTAGTCGGTGGAGGAAGTCGCAACACATTGTGGAATCAGATTAAAGCCAATATGCTTGATATTCCGGTAAAAGTTCTCGACGACGCCGAAACGACCGTCGCAGGAGCTGCGCTGTTCGGTTGGTATGGCGTAGGGGAATTTAACAGCCCTGAAGAAGCCCGCGCATAGATTCATTATCAGTACCGTTATTTCTACCCGCAAACTGAACCTGAATTTATAGAGGAAGTGTGAAATGCTGAAAACAATTTCGCCGTTAATTTCTCCCGAACTATTGAAAGTGCTGGCAGAGATGGGACATGGAGATGAAATTATTTTTTCCGATGCTCACTTTCCCGCCCATTCGATGGGACCGCAGGTGATCCGCGCTGATGGCCTGTTGGTGAGCGACTTGCTCCAGGCGATTATCCCGTTATTTGAACTGGACAGTTATGCACCGCCGCTGGTGATGATGGCGGCGGTAGAAGGTGACACTCTCGATCCTGAAGTAGAACGACGTTACCGTAATGCGCTTTCACTACAAGCCCCGTGTCCTGACATCATCCGCATCAATCGTTTTGCGTTTTATGAACGGGCGCAAAAAGCCTTTGCGATCGTTATCACAGGCGAACGAGCGAAGTACGGGAATATTCTTTTAAAAAAAGGGGTAACACCGTAATCTCATACCGGTACGCCCGCATGACGCGGGCGGTTATCGAATGATGGGGTGAAAAATATGAAAGCGGCACGCCAGCAAGCGATAGTCGACCTGCTGCTGAACCATACCAGCCTGACCACGGAAGCTCTCTCTGAACAGCTAAAGGTCAGTAAAGAAACCATTCCGATCTCAATGAATTACAGACGCAGGGTAAAATTCTGCGCAATCATGGACGCGCTAAATATATCCACCGTCAAAATCAAGACAGTGGCGATCCCTTTCACATCAGGCTGAAAAGCCATTATGCGCATAAAGCAGATATCGCGCGCGAGGCGCTCGCGTGGATTGAAGAAGGGATGGTGATAGCCTTAGACGCCAGTTCAACTTGCTGGTATCTGGCACGCCAGTTGCCTGACATCAACATTCAGGTCTTCACCAATAGCCATCCGATTTGCCATGAACTCGGTAAACGCGAACGCATTCAACTGATCAGTTCCGGCGGCACACTTGAGCGCAAATATGGCTGTTACGTCAATCCCTCGCTGATTTCCCAACTTAAATCGCTGGAAATCGATCTGTTTATTTTTTCTTGTGAAGGGATCGATAGCAGCGGCGCACTGTGGGACTCCAATGCGATCAACGCTGATTACAAATCGATGCTATTAAAACGTGCCGCGCAATCGTTGTTATTGATTGATAAAAGTAAATTTAATCGTTCAGGGGAAGCCCGCATCGGGCATCTGGATGAGGTAACGCACATTATTTCTGATGAGCGCCAGGTTGCAACTTCTTTGGTAACAGCCTGACGGAAAGGGTAGCAGGCCGAAGACGACGCCCCGGCCTTGCCTGTTATCGCTCGTCGCGACGACCACCCACCGCAGCCCAGATGCGGCGGACGTGCACCGTCACTTCTTCGCGATCGTGATACAACTGCCGCGCCTGAATCTGAGCATTTATGCCATGTTCATCAAGCTGTGCCTGAATATACGCCAGATTGTGTGATACTTCTTCGTAGCGTTTTTTCATCGGCAGTTTGAGATTGAAAATGGTTTCACGGCACCAGCCATTAACCAGCCACTGCGCCATCAATGCCGCAACTTTAGCCGGTTTTTCAACCATATCGCATACCATCCAGGAGATATTGCTGCGTGTCGGACGGAATTTGAAACCGTCTTCCCGCAGCCACGTCACCTGCCCGGTATCCATCAGACTTTGCGCCATCGGGCCGTTGTCGACGGAATAAACCCACATGTTGCGCTTCACCAGTTGGTAGGTCCAGCCGCCAGGGCAAGCGCCTAAATCCACCGCCCACATCCCGTTCGCCAGGCGTTCATCCCACTCATCCGCAGGAATAAACACATGAAATGCCTCTTCCAGTTTGAGCGTGGAACGACTCGGCGCCTCTGCCGGAAATTTCAGGCGCGGAATGCCCATATAGAACGGCGAATTATTGTTGCTGTATGAGTAACCGGTATAGCAGCAGCCTGGTGCAATAAAGAATACATGCACAACCGGACGCTTCGGCGTTTCATAGTTCGCCAGCACCCCGGCATCGCGCAAGGCAGCGCGTAGCGGAACAGTAAATTTACGGCAGAATTTCAGCAACTCTTTGCTTTCGTTGGTATCGGCAACTTCAACACGCAGTTCTCCGCCCTTCTCTACTACGCCCTGTAACATGCCGACAATGGGGGTAATACGATCTTCTGGCGGCAAATGCTGCAGGAGTTCCCCCACCACAAACCACTGGCGGGCAAAAATTAATGAACTGAACGGCAGCTCACGGATTAACTTATCGCCATCATCAGGTTGATAACATTCATAAATGACATAACCCGCATTCTCTTTCACGCGGGCAAAACCGAAAATTTCCCGCTGGCCGGCTTTATCGGTAATTTCTGCGGCGCACTCTTTTTCAAAGCCCGGACGGCACAGCAATACAACCTTATTCATGACTTACGCCCTTGCGCTTTAAACGGATAGCACCAACTAACATTAACGCCCAGCCCGCGAGGAAGCTCACGCCGCCAACCGGAGTGACAAACGCCCACAAACGCAGATGGGACAGCGCCAGGCAATAAAGGCTGCCGCTGAACAACACCGTGCCTAACGCGAGGAAAACGCTACTCCAGTAAAACCAGATACTGATGCGACGCTGCATTGCCACCGCCAGACCTAAGATCGCCAGCGTATGAAACGCCTGGTATTCGAGGCCGGTCTGGATCCAGCCCATCTCAACGGCCCCCATGGTTTTACTTAACACATGCGCGCCAAAAGCGCCCAGAGCCACAAAAATGAAGCCGCTAATGGCGGCGAAAATCAGCATAAAACGGCTGGTCATGGTCGTACCCTACGTAAATTATTGTTCATAACGAAAGCGGAATTTTTCTTGTTCAGCAGCGGCTTTCGCCAGGATCCATTGGCGAAAGGCGGCTATTTTACCCAGTTCTGCCTGGCTGTCATGACAAACCAGATAAAAAGCGTTTTTACTGACCAGAACATCATTAAACGGGCAAACAAGACGTCCGGCCTCGATTTCAGATTGCGCCATCACGTTATTTGCCAGCGCCACTCCCTGCCCGTGGATAGCCGCTTGCAGCACCATGGCGCTATGGCTAAAAATTGGCCCTTGCTGAACGTTGATATGATTTAACCCCAACTGTCGGGTATATGTCTGCCAGTCACGGCGCGAAGCATCATGTAATAACGTATGTTTAGCCAGATCTTCCGGTGTCTTCAAGGGTTTTTCGCCAGTCAGCAGTAGCGGCGAACACACCGGCAATAAATATTCGGCGTACAGTTTTTCCACCCGTAGCCCCGGCCAGTTGCCCCGACCATAAAATATCGCCACATCAACATCATCCGCCAGCTTATCTTCCTGACGATCAACCGCCTGGATTCGAACGTCAATTCCCGGATAAGCTGAATTAAAGCTGGAAAGTCGCGGAACCAACCAATGAATGGCGAAACTGGGGAGTAAACTGACCGTCAACGCCCCCTTGGCGCTACGGGCCTGGAGTTTACGCGTCGCTTCGGTTAATTGCGAAAATATCTCTTTGATATCGAGGAAATAGCTTTGCCCTTCCTCGGTCAGCAGGAGTGAACGATTACGGCGGCGGAACAGTTTTAGCCCCAAAAAATCCTCAAGAGACTTGATTTGATGACTTACTGCGGCCTGGGTCACAAAAAGCTCTTCTGCTGCGCGAGTGAAACTTAAATGGCGTGCTGCGGCATCAAAAACTCGTAAGGCATTTAGCGGTGGTAATCGTTTAGACATGGCTATTAAACTTTGATGTTAAATGAATTTAACAATTAGATCACACTATGTAACCTATTAGTTTTTTTAATCTGAGCCATTATAAATTGTCCGTTGAGCTTCTACCAGCAAATACCTATAGTGGCGGCACTTCCTGAGCCGGAACGAAAAGTTTTATCGGAATGCGTGTTCTGGTGAACTTTTGGCTTACGGTTGTGATGTTGTGTTGTTGTGTTTGCAATTGGTCTGCGATTCAGACCATGGTAGCAAAGCTACCTTTTTTCACTTCCTGTACATTTACCCTGTCTGTCCATAGTGATTAATGTAGCACCGCCTAATTGCGGTGCTTTTTTTTACCTTGCGATCGCGAATTACTGATCCAGTTCGACCATCTCTTTCACGTCAGTACGGTTGATCTGCTGTTTGTTGCCATTAGCGTCTTTATACGAAATCATACCGGTATCGTTATCAGTCTGTGGTTTGCCGTCAGAGACGATGGTACGTCCGTCATTGGTGTGCATCACATAGTTCGAACCGGAACAGGCGCTCAGGGCAAAAGTCAGCATACAGGCAGAAATAATTGCGGCAGTCTTTTTCATCATCTTCTCCTTAAAGCGATTAATAAATCTTAATAGTATTGATTAACAGGCTAAAATTAACGCCTAACACTATTCAGCATATGTTACTTACGCGGCTTCGCCAGGATATCCAGATAATTCTGATGGTTAGCACTCTCCTTGTATCAAAGTGAATTTTGCGTCACGATCGGTGCATCAAGCCGAGGAGTACCATGAACGTTTTTAATCCCGCGCAGTTTCGCGCCCAGTTTCCCGCACTACAGGATGCGGGCGTCTATCTCGACAGCGCCGCGACCGCGCTTAAACCTGAAGCCGTGGTTGAAGCCACTCGACAGTTTTACAGCCTGAGCGCCGGAAACGTCCATCGCAGCCAGTTTGCCGAAGCCCAACGCCTGACCGCGCGTTATGAAGCTGCACGAGAGAAAGTGGCGCAATTACTGAATGCACCGGATGATAAAACTATCGTCTGGACGCGCGGCACCACTGAATCCATCAACATGGTGGCACAATGCTATGCGCGTCCGCGTCTGCAACCGGGCGATGAGATTATTGTCAGCGTGGCAGAACACCACGCCAACCTCGTCCCCTGGCTGATGGTCGCCCAACAAACTGGAGCCAAAGTGGTGAAATTGCCGCTTAATGCGCAGCGACTGCCGGATGTCGATTTGTTGCCAGAACTGATTACTCCCCGTAGTCGGATTCTGGCGTTGAGTCAGATGTCGAACGTTACTGGCGGTTGCCCGGATCTGGCGCGAGCGATTACCTTTGCTCATTCAGCAGGGATGGTGGTGATGGTTGATGGTGCTCAGGGGGCGGTGCATTTCCCCGCGGATGTTCAGCAACTGGATATCGATTTCTATGCTTTCTCTGGTCACAAACTGTATGGCCCGACGGGTATCGGCGTGCTGTATGGCAAATCAGAACTGCTGGAAGCGATGTCGCCCTGGCTGGGTGGCGGCAAAATGATTCACGAAGTGAGTTTTGACGGCTTCACGACTCAATCTGCGCCGTGGAAACTGGAAGCAGGAACGCCAAATGTGGCTGGTGTCATAGGATTAAGCGCGGCGCTGGAATGGCTGGCAGATTACGATATCAACCAGGCCGAAAACTGGAGCCATAGCTTAGCAACGCTGGCGGAAGATGCGCTGGCGAAACGTCCAGGCTTTCGTTCATTCCGCTGCCAGGATTCCAGCCTGCTGGCCTTTGATTTTGCTGGCGTTCATCACAGCGATATGGTGACGCTACTGGCGGAGTACGGTATTGCCTTGCGGGCCGGGCAACATTGCGCTCAGCCGCTACTGGCAGAATTAGGCGTAACCGGCACACTGCGCGCCTCTTTTGCGCCATATAATACAAAGAGTGATGTGGATGCGCTGGTGAATGCCGTTGACCGCGCGCTGGAATTATTGGTGGATTAATGACAAACCCGCAATTCGCCGGACATCCGTTCGGCACAACCGTAACCGCAGAAACGTTACGCAATACCTTCGCACCGTTGACGCAATGGGAAGATAAATATCGCCAGTTGATCATGCTGGGGAAACAGCTTCCGGCTTTGCCAGACGAGTTAAAAGCGCAGGCTAAAGAGATTGCCGGATGCGAAAACCGCGTCTGGCTGGGATATACCGTGGCTGAAAACGGTAAAATGCACTTCTTTGGCGACAGCGAAGGGCGCATTGTGCGCGGCCTGTTGGCGGTGTTGTTGACTGCCGTTGAGGGGAAAACCGCCGCCGAATTACAGGCACAGTCGCCGCTGGCATTGTTTGATGAGCTGGGATTGCGTGGGCAGCTTAGCGCCTCACGCAGCCAGGGGTTGAATGCGTTAAGCGAGGCAATTATCGCTGCGGCGAAGCAGGTTTAAGCACAGAACCAGGTCGGATAAGACGTTCGCGTCGCATCCGACCTGATTGTTTAACCCTGACGCGCTGCTTTCGCCATCATCTTCTTCAGCGCATGAGAAACCGCAACAAACCCAAAGGTGGCGGTCACCATCGTTGCCGCGCCAAATCCAGATGCACAATCCATCCGCTTCGGCCCTTCTGCCGTGGCTTTCATCGCACACACCGTACCGTCTGACTGCGGGTACACCAGCGCTTCAGTAGAAAACACGCAATCCACGCCGAGCTTACCTATACTGTTTTTCACTACGCCAAAATCGCTTTTCAGGCGCTCGCGCAACTTCGCCGCCAGCGGGTCCTGAATCGTTTTCGCCAGATCGGTAACCTGAATCTGCGTCGGGTCAATCTGCCCACCCGCGCCACCGGTCGTGACCAGCGGGATTTTATTGCGCCGACAATAAGCAATCAGCGCCGCTTTGGGTCGTACACTATCAATGGCATCAATCACGTACGAATAACCGGCACTCATATATTGCGCTACGTTATCCGGCGTCACGAAATCATCCACCACCGTTACACGGCACTCCGGGTTAATCTGGCGAATGCGCTCCGCCATGACTTCCGCTTTTGCCAGCCCGACGTTATCGCGCAGAGCGTGAATTTGCCGATTGGTATTGGTGACGCACACATCATCCATATCGATAAGCGTGATTGCGCCAATCCCCGTGCGCGCCAGCGCTTCCGCCGCCCAGGAACCGACACCACCGATACCAACCACACAAATATGCGCGTCAGCAAACAGTTGCAACGCTTTTTCACCATACAGACGCGCTGTGCCACCAAAACGCTGACGCCATGCATCACTAATTACCACAGACATAGCACCTCAGAATTAAAAAGGGTGAGGTTATCCCTCACCCTGTCGTATCCGTAAAAACGGTATACAGAATAACACATCAGCCGCTAAAGACGTTACCTGCGCCCGGGGCGGTTTTCAGCACCCAGACACGTCCATAGTGGTTGTACCAACCTGCGCGATGTCCGGCTTCCGGCCCGATCCCTTGATAGATATCGAAGTGTTGGCCTTTGATTGCGCCACCGACATCCAGCGCCACCATCAGACGCAATTCGTACTGACCGTTAAATTTGCCGTTATTATCCAGCAGCGGCACTTCTGCCAGCAAGGTAGTACCTGGCGGAATAATTGAACGATCGGAGGCAACAGAAGCACGGCCAACCAGCGGCACCGCACTTGCCCCTTTCACCGGTGCAAAAGATTGCGGTTTAAAGAAGACGAAAGACGGGTTCTGTTCCAGCAGCTCGCGAACCTCGGCTTCACTGTGTGTTTCGCCCCAATGACGAATCGCCTGCATCGACATATCTTCTTTTTTCACTTCGCCACGGTCGATCAGCACCTTACCAATGCTGCGATAGGCATGACCGTTTTTCCCTGCATAGCTGAAAAAGTTAAGCGGACTGCCATCACCAAAGTCGATATACCCACTACCCTGCACATCCATAATGAAGTTATCCATCAGAGAGTTGCTGTAAGCGAGGATGTATTTATCGCCCAATGCCCCCGCGTAGATCTCCGCACGAGACGGCAGACGACCACGTTTTGGCGGCATACGGTAAATAGGATACTGGAACTCGCCCTGGCGGGTATGGCGCGCCTGAATTACCGGCGTGTAATAGCCTGTAAACTGCACGTTACCATAGTTGTCGGCACCTTCCATCTGCCAGGCATCAATGCCGAACTGGCGCATATTGCGGGTATCACCACCTGCGCGCAGCCACTCTTGCACCGCGTTATAAACATTACTCTGGTTGCCATACAGACGCGGTGACGAATTACGGATATGGTTAATTTGCTCGGCAAAATCACCGGCGTTAATCGGCGCGCCAACGGCATCTGGCTGGTTCACCAGAGAGAAAGGCTGGGTAAATTTCCCGTCTTTATATTGCTGTCCGCGATCGGTTGATTTGGAAGAGCAGGCGGCAAGCATTGCCACAACCGTGCCCATAAGAAGGTACTTTACCCAACGTCCTTTCATTGTTCTCTTCTTCAGGTTAAAAAATAAGGCGCAACGAAGATAACAAACCGCCGCGTTTAATGAAATGAGCAGCCTCTCCCTGACGCAAATTTTGCACAAAAAATAGGCTTTAGTGGTTTGTTTTTGTTCAAAATCATGCTAAATCCGTGATCGGGGTAAAAAAAAGGTTGCATGAAAACGCGAGCGGAGTATAGTGCGCATCCACGGACGCGGGGTGGAGCAGCCTGGTAGCTCGTCGGGCTCATAACCCGAAGGTCGTCGGTTCAAATCCGGCCCCCGCAACCAATACTTAGAATGCTGATAAACCGCAATGTGTTCCACAAATTGCGGTTTTTTTGTATTTAAAAACTTCGTTCGCTGAACTCACAACACGTTTTTTATCTCCCTTCCTGCGAAGTAATCAATTATCGACTGGGCAACGTGTGTACCGGTTTGCTGGTATGACTCAACGGTGGCGGCCGCAATATGCGGCGTTGTAATGATATTTTTGGCATGTAGCAGTGGGCTAAATTGCGCCAACGGTTCAGAGCTAAACACATCCAGCGCCGCAAACACATTTCGTTCTTCAATCACCTGTAGTAAAGCGCCCTCATCCAGCAACTTTCCCCTTGCGGCATTGATGATTAGAGCACCATTGCGCATCATCGACAAATATTTATGACTAATGAAGTTCTCCAGCTCAGGAGAAAAAGGCAAAAGAACAATGATGACATGCGACTGCATAAAGATATCTTCAATTGATACAAACTGAACTCCAACTTTGTCAGCAACCTGATAATCGGGTTGTTTGTCATAAGCTAAAAGCTCAACATCAAAACCGGATAACCTTTTTGCCAGGGTTTTACCTATATTGCCGTAGCCAACCATGCCAATCCGTTTGCCTTGTAATTCATAGCCATGCGACTCACCCCAGTAGCCATTTTGCATCGCATGATAGCTGCCGGGAATATTTCTCATGCTCGCGAAGATAAGTCCAATGATAAATTCCGCGACAGCATTTGAATTAATCCCAACCGCATTATTGACTACAATACCGGATTGTTGTGCTGCACGAAGATCAATATTATCTATCCCCGTCCTGAATCTCGATATTATTTTCACACCAGGCAGCAATGATAGCGTGTCCGCCTGATAACAATCTTTTCCGGCGATGACCGCGCAAATAGATTCTCGTAATGCAGTGGATTCTGATTTAAGCAGATGCTCCACATTATTCTTAATAATAAGATTAAAATTATTCTCTCTTAGCAACTTGCTGGCGGAAACACAGCGTGCTGAAAAGCTGGGGACGGTGACCAGAACATTTTTCATAGCTGACACTCACTTCAATGAACGCCACCCCAAAAGATGGCGTGACCGGTTACTGTATTTATACTTTGAAATTATGAATTTGCTTTAATGCCGAGTGCACCTCCTGGATGATATAAGCCGAAATCAGCACGAGTAAATTTTTTCAATTCAGAGAGTGCAAGCGCCACCGCATCACCAACAACCAGAACAACAGTAGACGAGCATGACGGTGCTAAACCTAAAGGTAATGACTCCAACTTACTGATAGTGTTTTATGTTCAGATAATGCCCGATGACCTTGTCATGCAGCTCCACCGATTTTGAGAACGACAGTGACTTCCGTCCCAGCCTTGCCAGATGTTGTCTCAGATTCAGATTATGTCGCTCAATGCGCTGAGTGTAACGCTTGCTGATAACGTGCAGCTTTCCCTTCAGGCGTGATTCATACAGCGGCCAGCCATCCGTCATCCATACCACGACCTCAAAGGCCGACAGCAGGCTCAGAAGACGCTCCAGTGTGGCCAGAGTGCGTTCACCGAAGACGTGCGCC
>NZ_MDGW01000029.1:0-12189 GCF_001712525.1 Shigella sp. FC1661 | reverse complement strand
CGAACAGTGGGGCTACGTCGGTGCTAAATCACGTCAGCGCTGGCTGTTTTACGCGTATGACAGGATACGGAGGAGGGTTGTGGCGCACGTCTTCGGTGAACGCACTCTGGCCACACTGGAGCGTCTTCTGAGCCTGCTGTCGGCCTTTGAGGTCGTGGTATGGATGACGGATGGCTGGCCGCTGTATGAATCACGCCTGAAGGGAAAGCTGCACGTTATCAGCAAGCGTTACACTCAGCGCATTGAGCGACATAATCTGAATCTGAGACAACATCTGGCAAGGCTGGGACGGAAGTCACTGTCGTTCTCAAAATCGGTGGAGCTGCATGACAAGGTCATCGGGCATTATCTGAACATAAAACACTATCAGTAAGTTGGAGTCATTACCCAGCCAGGGGCGAAAAAGGTCATTGTCTTATTTCATCGTGGCCATGAACATTCTGGTCGTCTACAACATATCGTTGATGAACTGGCGATGCCAGATACTGCTTTTTATGCATGGGATGCCCGGGGGCATGGAAAAACTTCGGGGCCGCGTGGTTATAGCCCATCTCTTGCGCGTTCAGTGCAGGATGTCGATGAATTTGTCCGTTTTGCTGCCAGCGACAGCTAGGTTGGACTGGAAGAGGTGGTTGTGATCGCGCAAAGCGTCGGCGCAGTGCTGGTTGCCACATAGGTTCATGATTATGCGCCTGCAATTCGCGGGCTGGTGCTGGCTTCTCCGGCCTTTAAGGTTAAATTGTATGTGCCGCTGGCACGTCCTGCGCTGGCGTTATGGCATCGTCTGCGTGGTCTGTTTTTTATTAATTCCTATGTGAAAGGACGCTATTTGACCCACGATCGGCAACGGGTGGCGAGTTTCAATAATGATCCGCTGATCACACGGGCGATTGCCGTCAATATCTTGCTCGATCTCTATAAAACGTCTGAACGTATTATTAAAGATGCGGCGGCGATTACGCTCCCCACGCAACTTCTGATATCAGGCGATGACTATGTGGTGCATCGCCAACCGCAGATTGATTTTTATCAGAGATTACGTAGCCCTCTGAAAGAGCTGCATCTGCTGCCAGGCTTTTATCACGACACGTTGGGTGAAGAGAACAGGGCGCTGGCATTTGAAAAAATGCAAAGCTTTATTAGTCGTTTATATGCTAACAAATCGCAAAAATTTGATTATCAGCATGAAGACTGCACAGGACCATCAGCGGATCAATGGCGGCTACTTTCTGGTGGACCCGTGCCATTATCGCCGGTTGATTTAGCGTATCGCTTTATGCGAAAGGCGATGAAATTGTTCGGGACGCACTCTGCGGGCCTGCATCTCGGAATGAGCACCGGCTTTGATTCAGGCAGTTCGCTGGATTATGTCTATCAAAATCAACCGCAAGGTAGTAACGCATTCGGGCGCTTAATCGACAAAATCTACCTGAACAGTGTTGGCTGGCGCGGTATTCGCCAGCGCAAAACCCATTTACAAATACTGATTAAACAAGCCGTTGCCGATCTCCACGCCAAAGGTTTAGCCGTCCGCGTGGTTGACATTGCCGCAGGGCATGGGCGCTATGTACTGGATGCGCTGGCAAACGAGCCTGCCGTAAGCGATATTTTGTTACGTGATTACAGCGAGTTAAATGTTGCACAGGGGCAAGAGATGATTGCCCAACGGGGAATGTCTGGGCGGGTGCGTTTTGAACAGGGCGATGCGTTTAACCCGGAGGAACTCAGCGCGTTAACTCCGCGGCCTACGCTGGCAATTGTCTCTGGACTGTATGAGCTTTTTCCCGAAAATGAGCAGGTAAAAAACTCACTCGCAGGTCTTGCCAATGCCATCGAACCGGTCGGCATTCTCATCTACACCGGGCAGCCGTGGCACCCTCAACTGGAGATGATTGCCGGGGTGTTAACCAGTCATAAAGATGGTAAACCGTGGGTAATGCGCGTGCGTTCGCAAGGGGAGATGGATTCACTCGTGCGTGATGCCGGATTTGATAAATGCACACAACGGATTGATGAGTGGGGTATTTTTACGGTTTCGATGGCGGTGCGTCGTGATAACTGAACGTCGGAACGTATTGCTACAAGGCGCTGGCTGGTTATTGTTGCTGGCCCCGTTTTTTTTCTTCACCTATGGATCTCTTAATCAGTTCACCGCGGTTCAGGACCTTAACAGCCATGATATCCCCAGTCAGGTATTCGGTTGGGAAACGGCGATCCCTTTTCTTCCCTGGACTATTGTTCCTTACTGGAGTCTGGATCTTTTATATGGATTTTCGCTGTTCGTTTGTAGCACGACATTCGAACAGCGCCGACTTGTCCACCGGCTTATTCTGGCAACGGTAATGGCCTGCTGCGGTTTTTTGCTCTATCCGCTGAAGTTTAGTTTTATCCGTCCTGAAGTGAGTGGGGTGACGGGATGGCTATTTTCGCAACTTGAACTGTTTGATCTGCCTTATAACCAGTCTCCTTCGCTGCATATTATTCTCTGCTGGCTACTTTGGCGTCACTTTCGTCAGCATCTGGCTGAGAGGTGGCGTAAAGTCTGTGGCGGATGGTTTTTACTCATCGCTATTTCTACTCTGACGACCTGGCAGCATCATTTTATTGATGTCATCACAGGGCTGGCGGTAGGTATGTTGATTGACTGGATGGTGCCCGTCGATCGTCGTTGGAATTATCAGAAACCTGATCAACGTCGAATCAAAATAGCACTGCCATATGTCGTAGGCGCGGGCTCGTGCATTGTGTTGATGGAGCTAATGGTGATGATTCAGTTATGGTGGTCAGTCTGGTTATGTTGGCCAGTATTATCGCTACTCATTATTGGCCGTGGGTACGGTGGGCTTGGCGCGATAACAACAGGGAAAGATAGTCAGGGGAAACTCCCGCCCGCCGTTTACTGGCTGACATTGCCCTGGCGCATCGGGATGTGGCTGTCTATGCGTTGGTTTTGTCGTCGCCTGGAGCCGGTGAGCAAAATTACTGCTGGTGTTTATTTAGGGGAGTTTCCACGACATATTCCGGCACAGAATGCGGTTCTGGACGTCACCTTTGAATTCCCTCGGGGACGAGCGACAAAAGATCGACTCTATTTCTGTGTACCGATGCTGGATCTGGTGGTTCCGGAAGAGGGGGAGCTCCGACAGGCCGTGGCGATGCTGGAAACATTACGCGAAGAGCAAGGCAGCGTTCTGGTCCATTGCGCGTTGGGATTATCGCGCAGTGCGCTGGTAGTGGCGGCATGGTTGTTATGTTACGGACACTGTAAAACCGTTGATGAAGCGATTAGTTATATTCGAGCCAGACGTTCGCATATTGTGCTTAAGGAAGATCACAAAGCGATGCTGAAATTATGGGAAAACAGGTAAGTGGATTGAGATGTGGACTGAACTACAGTCCACATCAAGATCGTGTCCGGTTATGCAGCAACAATGCTGTCGATGGCCGCTTTCGCGTCAGACTGCGCTTTCGCTGCCATTTCCGGACCGTATGCGATCCCTTCGGCGAAGACAAATTTCACATCGGTAATGCCGATAAAGCCGAGGAACGTGGACAGATACGGCGTCACCAGGTCCGTTGGTCCATCTTTGTGGATCCCACCGCGGCTGGTAATAACGATGGCTTTTTTACCCGTTACCAGACCTTCCGGACCGTTCTCGGTATAGCGGAAAGTAACGCCTGCGCGTGCAACCAGGTCAAAATAGTTTTTCAACTGAGTTGAGATGTTGAAGTTATACATCGGTGCCGCAATAACGATAACGTCGTGGGCTTTCAGCTCGGCAATCAGCTCATCGGAAAGCGCCAGAGCTTCCTGCTGACGCGGAGTCAGCGGCGCATCGCTCGGACGCAGAGCGCCAACCAGTTCGCCATCCAGTACCGGAATCGGATTTGCAGCCAGGTCGCGAACGGTGATTTCATCAGCGGAGTGCTTTTCGCGCCATTGTTCAACAAAATAATCGGACAACTGATTAGACTGAGAGTACCCTGCCAGGATGCTGGATTTAAGAACTAATACCTTGCTCATGGTGTTTCCTTATAGATGTTTGAATTGGCGATGCCCCGTTGCTTGCTGACACTTTATTCACAATCCTGCCACAGAGATAGCGCAATAAATCGAAGCCTATGTTCGAATTTATTGAACAACGCATAGAAAGCCGCGATGTGGTACTCTATATCTATCATTTAAAAGAAAATTAATCAGGCAGACTACTGCCCACTAACGTTATGACAGAACAACAAAAATTGACCTTTACTGCTTTGCAGCAGCGGCTGGATTCGTTGATGCTGCGCGACAGACTGCGTTTTTCTCGCCGTCTGCATGGTGTTAAGAAGGTTAAAAATCCTGATGCACAACAGGACATTTTCCAGGAGATGGCGAAAGAGATTGACCAGGCGGCAGGGAAAGTCCTGCTGCGTGAAGCGGCACGACCGGAAATCACTTATCCGGACAATTTGCCAGTTAGTCAGAAAAAACAGGATATTCTCGAAGCGATTCGTGATCACCAGGTGGTGATCGTCGCCGGGGAAACCGGTTCCGGTAAAACGACCCAGCTACCGAAAATCTGTATGGAGCTGGGGCGCGGGATTAAAGGACTGATCGGCCATACCCAGCCGCGTCGTCTGGCGGCAAGAACGGTGGCGAACCGTATTGCGGAAGAGCTGAAAACGGAGCCAGGCGGTTGCATCGGTTACAAAGTGCGTTTCAGCGATCACGTAAGTGATAACACGATGGTCAAGCTGATGACCGACGGTATCCTGCTGGCGGAGATCCAGCAAGACCGCCTGCTGATGCAGTACGACACCATCATTATTGACGAAGCACACGAACGCAGCCTGAATATCGATTTTCTGCTCGGCTATTTGAAAGAGTTGCTGCCGCGGCGTCCTGACCTAAAAATCATTATCACTTCCGCGACTATCGACCCGGAACGCTTTTCTCGCCACTTTAATAATGCGCCGATTATCGAAGTCTCCGGTCGGACCTATCCGGTGGAAGTGCGCTATCGCCCGATTGTTGAAGAAGCCGATGACACCGAGCGCGATCAGTTGCAGGCGATTTTTGACGCCGTAGACGAACTGAGCCAGGAAAGCCCTGGCGACATTCTGATCTTTATGAGCGGCGAGCGGGAAATTCGCGATACCGCCGATGCGCTGAACAAGCTGAACTTACGCCATACCGAAATCTTGCCGCTTTATGCGCGGCTTTCGAATAGCGAACAGAACCGCGTGTTCCAGTCGCACAGCGGGCGACGCATTGTGCTGGCGACCAACGTCGCGGAAACCTCGCTGACTGTACCGGGGATTAAATACGTTATCGACCCCGGTACGGCGCGTATCAGCCGCTACAGCTATCGCACCAAAGTGCAGCGTTTGCCGATTGAACCCATTTCACAGGCGTCTGCCAATCAGCGTAAAGGCCGTTGTGGTCGTGTGTCCGAAGGGATCTGTATTCGTCTCTATTCCGAAGACGATTTCCTCTCGCGCCCGGAGTTTACCGATCCGGAGATTCTGCGTACCAACCTGGCCTCGGTTATTTTGCAGATGACCGCGCTGGGGCTGGGCGATATCGCTGCGTTCCCGTTTGTCGAAGCACCGGATAAACGCAATATCCAGGATGGCGTGCGTCTGCTCGAAGAACTGGGCGCGATCACCACGGATGAACAGGCCAGCGCCTATAAACTGACGCCGCTCGGTCGCCAGCTCTCGCAACTGCCGGTCGATCCTCGTCTGGCGCGTATGGTGCTGGAAGCGCAGAAACATGGCTGCGTGCGTGAGGCGATGATTATCACGTCCGCGCTCTCCATTCAGGACCCGCGTGAGCGGCCGATGGACAAACAGCAGGCATCGGACGAAAAACATCGTCGCTTCCACGACAAAGAATCCGACTTCCTCGCGTTTGTAAATCTGTGGAATTATCTTGGCGAGCAGCAAAAGGCGCTTTCTTCAAACGCCTTCCGTCGCCTGTGTCGTACCGATTATCTCAACTATCTGCGCGTGCGCGAATGGCAGGATATCTACACCCAGTTGCGTCAGGTGGTGAAAGAACTTGGCATTCCGGTTAACAGCGAACCGGCGGAGTATCGCGAAATTCACATTGCGTTGCTGACGGGTTTACTTTCCCATATCGCATGAAAGATGCCGATAAACAAGAATATACCGGCGCACGTAACGCGCGTTTCTCCATCTTCCCCGGTTCTGGTTTATTCAAAAAACCGCCGAAATGGGTAATGGTGGCGGAACTGGTAGAAACCAGCCGCCTGTGGGGGCGCATTGCTGCGCGTATCGACCCGGAATGGGTGGAGCCTGTCGCTCAGCATTTGATTAAACGTACCTACAGCGAACCGCACTGGGAACGGGCGCAGGGCGCGGTGATGGCAACGGAAAAAGTCACTGTTTATGGTTTGCCGATTGTTGCAGCGCGCAAGGTCAACTACAGCCAGATCGATCCGGCGTTATGTCGTGAACTCTTTATTCGCCATGCGCTGGTGGAAGGTGACTGGCAGACGCGTCACGCATTCTTCCGTGAAAACCTGAAACTGCGGGCCGAAGTGGAAGAGCTGGAACACAAATCACGTCGCCGCGATATTCTGGTTGATGACGAAACGCTGTTTGAGTTCTACGACCAGCGCATCAGCCACGATGTAATCTCCGCTCGTCACTTCGATAGCTGGTGGAAAAAAGTCAGCCGCGAAACGCCTGATTTGCTCAACTTTGAAAAGAGCATGTTGATCAAAGAAGGGGCGGAAAAAATCAGCAAGCTGGATTACCCGAACTTCTGGCATCAGGGCAATCTCAAGCTGCGTTTGAGCTATCAGTTTGAGCCAGGCGCAGACGCGGACGGTGTGACCGTACATATTCCGCTGCCGTTACTTAACCAGGTTGAGGAAAGCGGGTTTGAATGGCAGATCCCCGGTCTGCGCCGCGAATTGGTGATTG
This sequence comes from Shigella sp. FC1661, assembly GCF_001712525.1. Lineage (NCBI taxonomy): Bacteria > Pseudomonadati > Pseudomonadota > Gammaproteobacteria > Enterobacterales > Enterobacteriaceae > Shigella > Shigella sp. FC1661. The sequence continues at coordinate 5,253 of NZ_MDGW01000029.1, read as the reverse complement.
CTCTGATTAAATCGTTGCCGAAACCGGTACGCCGTAATTTTGTGCCTGCACCAAACTACGCCGAAGCGTTTTTAGGCCGCGTCACACCGCTGGAGTTACCGTTGCTCGACAGCCTTGAGCGCGAGTTACGGCGGATGACCGGCGTTACCGTTGACCGCGAAGACTGGCACTGGGATCAGGTGCCCGATCACCTGAAAATCACCTTCCGCGTGGTGGATGACAAAAACAAGAAGCTAAAAGAAGGGCGCTCGCTACAAGATCTGAAAGATGCGCTGAAAGGCAAAGTGCAGGAAACGCTGTCCGCGGTGGCGGATGACGGTATCGAGCAGAGCGGCTTACATATCTGGAGTTTTGGTCAGCTGCCGGAAAGTTACGAACAGAAGCGTGGCAACTATAAAGTGAAGGCGTGGCCGGCGCTGGTGGATGAACGCGACAGCGTGGCGATCAAACTGTTTGATAACCCGCTGGAGCAAAAACAGGCAATGTGGAATGGTCTTCGCCGTCTACTGCTGCTAAATATTCCCTCGCCGATCAAGTATTTACATGAAAAGTTACCGAACAAAGCCAAGCTGGGACTGTACTTCAACCCGTATGGCAAAGTGCTGGAGCTGATCGACGACTGTATCTCCTGCGGTGTGGATCAACTGATCGACGCCAATGGTGGCCCGGTCTGGACGGAAGAAGGCTTTGCTGCGCTGCATGAGAAAGTGCGTGCCGAACTGAACGACACGGTGGTAGATATTGCGAAGCAGGTCGAGCAAATTCTTACGGCAGTGTTCAATATCAACAAACGTCTGAAAGGGCGGGTGGATATGACCATGGCACTGGGGCTTTCTGACATTAAAGCGCAGATGGGCGGGTTGGTATATCGCGGTTTTGTCACTGGTAACGGCTTCAAACGGCTGGGCGACACGCTGCGATATTTGCAGGCGATTGAAAAACGACTGGAAAAACTGGCGGTTGATCCACATCGCGATCGTGCACAGATGCTGAAAGTCGAAAACGTCCAGCAGGCGTGGCAGCAATGGATCAACAAACTGCCGCCTGCACGTCGTGAGGATGAAGACGTGAAAGAGATCCGTTGGATGATAGAAGAGCTGCGCGTTAGTTACTTCGCTCAACAACTTGGTACGCCTTATCCGATTTCAGATAAGCGTATTTTGCAGGCGATGGAGCAGATTAGCGGTTAACCCTGCTATTTGCCTAATAAATCTAAAACCCGGTAAGCATTTAGCGCCGGGTTTTTTATTAATTCTAAAACGGTAAGGGTAAAAATTCAGGAATTCAGAAAAATACAATTCTCTGCTGCAAGATGAATAATGTTTATCTACAGCATTTCCTTAAAAGATATGTCAGGCTTGCGGAGTGGCGGTTAAGGACATACGACTTCCTCCTTTCAGAGTGCTCAGCTTCTCACTATTATCTCACGCAGTATTCTTAAGGGAACGATAAGGAGGAACCATGAACATTACCCCGTTTCCGACGCTTTCGCCGGCAACTATAGATGCCATAAATGTTATCGGACAGTGGCTGGCGCAGGATGATTTCTCCGGTGAGGTGCCGTATCAGGCCGATTGCGTGATCCTTGCAGGCAATGCGGTTATGCCGACTATCGACGCGGCATGTAAGATTGCTCGCGATCAGCAAATTCCTTTACTGATTAGTGGTGGTATCGGTCACTCGACAACTTTTTTGTATAGCGTCATCGCACAGCATCCGCACTACAACACTATCCGCACCACTGGCAGAGCAGAAGCGACCATCCTGGCGGATATCGCTCATCAGTTCTGGCACATTCCGCATGAAAAAATCTGGATTGAAGACCAGTCAACAAACTGCGGTGAAAACGCACGCTTTAGCATCGCGCTATTTAATCAGGCCGTAGAACGAGTTCATACGGCTATCGTTGTTCAGGACCCCACCATGCAGCGGCGCACGATGGCGACGTTCCGCCGTATGACTGGGGACAATCCCGATGCACCACGCTGGTTAAGTTATCCCGGATTCGTTCCTCAGTTAGGAAATAACGCAGACAGTGTAATCTTTATTAATCAGTTACAAGGATTATGGCCGGTTGAGCGTTATCTCTCACTACTCACTGGCGAGCTGCCGCGTTTACGCGATGATAGCGATGGCTACGGTCCCCGCGGGCGAGATTTTATCGTTCACGTTGATTTTCCGGCAGAAGTCATCCATGCATGGCAAACGCTTAAACACGATGCGGTGCTCATCGAGGCGATGGAAAGTCGCTCGTTACGTTAAAAATTGCCCGTTTGTGAACCACTTGTTTGCAAACGGGCATGACTCCTGACTTTTATTTCTGCCTTTTATTCCTTTTACACTTGTTTTTATGAAGCCCTTCACAGAATTGTCCTTTCACGATGCCGTCTCTATGATGATTGATGTTAATTAACAATGTATTTACCAAGAACAAACATATAAATCACAGGAGTCGCCCATGTCAGTACCCGTTCAACATCCTATGTATATCGATGGACAGTTTGTTACCTGGCGTGGAGACGCATGGATTGATGTGGTAAACCCTGCTACAGAGGCTGTCATTTCCCGCATACCCGATGGTCAGGCCGAGGATGCCCGTAAGGCAATCGATGCAGCAGAACGTGCACAACCAGAATGGGAAGCGTTGCCTGCTATTGAACGCGCCAGTTGGTTGCGCAAAATCTCCGCCGGGATCCGCGAACGCGCCAGTGAAATCAGTGCGCTGATTGTTGAAGAAGGGGGCAAGATCCAGCAGCTGGCTGAAGTCGAAGTGGCTTTTACTGCCGACTATATCGATTACATGGCGGAGTGGGCACGGCGTTACGAGGGCGAGATTATTCAAAGCGATCGTCCAGGAGAAAATATTCTTTTGTTTAAACGTGCGCTTGGTGTGACTACCGGCATTCTGCCGTGGAACTTCCCGTTCTTCCTCATTGCCCGCAAAATGGCTCCCGCTCTTTTGACCGGTAATACCATCGTCATTAAACCTAGTGAATTTACGCCAAACAATGCGATTGCATTCGCCAAAATCGTCGATGAAATAGGCCTTCCGCGCGGCGTGTTTAACCTTGTACTGGGGCGTGGTGAAACCGTTGGGCAAGAACTGGCGGGTAACCCAAAGGTCGCAATGGTCAGTATGACAGGCAGCGTCTCTGCAGGTGAGAAGATCATGGCGACTGCGGCGAAAAACATCACCAAAGTGTGTCTGGAATTGGGGGGTAAAGCACCAGCTATCGTAATGGACGATGCCGATCTTGAACTGGCAGTCAAAGCCATCGTTGATTCACGCGTCATTAATAGTGGGCAAGTGTGTAACTGTGCAGAACGTGTTTATGTACAGAAAGGCATTTATGATCAGTTCGTCAATCGGCTGGGTGAAGCGATGCAGGCGGTTCAATTTGGTAACCCCGCTGAACGCAACGACATTGCGATGGGGCTGTTGATTAACGCCGCGGCGTTGGAAAGGGTTGAGCAAAAAGTGGCGCGCGCAGTAGAAGAAGGGGCGAGAGTGGCGTTGGGTGGCAAAGCGGTAGAGGGGAAAGGATATTATTATCCGCCGACATTGCTGCTGGATGTTCGCCAAGAAATGTCGATTATGCATGAGGAAACCTTTGGCCCGGTTCTGCCGGTGGTCGCATTTGACACGCTGGAAGAGGCTATCTCAATGGCTAATGACAGTGATTACGGCCTGACCTCATCAATCTATACCCAAAATCTGAACGTCGCGATGAAAGCCATTAAAGGGCTGAAGTTTGGTGAAACTTACATCAACCGTGAAAACTTCGAAGCTATGCAAGGCTTCCACGCCGGATGGCGTAAATCCGGTATTGGCGGCGCAGATGGTAAACATGGCCTGCATGAATATCTGCAGACCCAGGTGGTTTATTTACAGTCGTAATGAGTAAAAGAGGCGGAGGTTTTTTCCTCCGCCTGTACGCGTCAGAGTTTAGCGAATTTTTCGAGGGTGCGAATAAGCTGCGTGACGAAGCCATATTCGTTATCGTACCAGGCGACCGTTTTCACCAGTTGTAAATCGCCCACGGCGGTAATTTCCGTTTGCGTAGCATCAAACACCGAACCGAAATGGCTGCCAATGATATCGGAAGAGACTATTTCTTCATCGGTATAACCAAATGACTCGTTATTGGTGGTTGCTTGTTTAAGTGCGTTATTCACCTCTTCGGCAGTCACTTTTTTTCCGAGAATCGATACCAGTTCAGTGACCGAACCTGTTTTCACCGGCACGCGTTGCGCATGACCTTTCAGTTTGCCGCTCAGTTCCGGGATCTCCAGACCAATGGCTTTTGCCGCCCCCGTAGTGTGGGGAATGATATTTTCTGCCGCTGCGCGTGAAGCACGTAAATCTTTACCACGTGGGCCATCCACCAGTGACTGGGTGCCAGTATAGGCATGAATGGTCGTCATCGTGCCGACTTCTATCCCGAAACTGTCATGCAAGGCTTTGGCCATCGGCGCAAGGCAGTTAGTGGTGCATGACGCCACGGAAACAATGGTGTCGTTGCCATCCAGAGTGTCGTCATTGACGTTATAAACGATAGTTTTCATTTCACCGGCAGGGGCGGAAATCAACACCTTCTTCGCACCAGCATCAAGATGCGCCTGCGATTTCTCGGCGGAGGTATAAAAGCCAGTACATTCGACAATGATTTCTGCACCTTTCGCTTTCCACGGAATATTTTTAGCCTCTTTTTCGGCGTAAACCGCGATACTTTTCCCATCAACGATAAGTGAATCTTTCGTAAAATCAACGCTCTAGGGGAATGGTCCGTAGTTTGAATCATGTTTCAGCAGGTAGGCGAGAATTTTTGGGGAAGTGAGATCATTAATAGCGACAACGTCTATGTGAAGTGGCACACTGAATTTGGCCACCTGAACAGAGGTGATATGCTCACCTCAGAACAACACAGGTGCTCCAATGAAAAAAAGAAATTTTAGCGCAGAGTTTAAACGCGAATCCGCTCAACTGGTTGTTGACCAGAAATACACGGTGGCAGATGCCGCCAAAGCTATGGATGTTGGCCTTTCCACAATGACAAGATGGGTCAAACAACTGCGTGATGAGCGTCAGGGCAAAACACCAAAAGCCTCTCCGATAACACCAGAACAAATCGAAATACGTAAGCTGAGGAAAAAGCTACAACGCATTGAAATGGAGAATGAAATATTAAAAAAGGCTACCGCGCTCTTGATGTCAGACTCCCTGAACTGTTCTCGATAATCGGGAAACTCAGA
>NZ_MDGW01000028.1:0-12226 GCF_001712525.1 Shigella sp. FC1661 | reverse complement strand
TTTCTGGTGCGTACCGGGTTGAGAAGCGGTGTAAGTGAACTGCAGTTGCCATGTTTTACGGCAGTGAGAGCAGAGATAGCGCTGATGTCCGGCAGTGCTTTTGCCGTTACGCACCACCCCGTCAGTAGCTGAACAGGAGGGACAGCTGATAGAAACAGAAGCCACTGGAGCACCTCAAAAACACCATCATACACTAAATCAGTAAGTTGGCAGCATCACCATTCAACCCCATAACCATCATGAGCCGACCTGTAGGAAATGCCACCATTTTTATAATTCACACGGAATTGTACGGCAGGACAGCTACCAGCATTTATATTAAAGTGAAGAATTAATGCAGATGCACCACCAATCAGGGCGTTATATGCACTACTATCCCAATTCCATCCAATGGATGTATCACCATTAACAGTATTACCTGTTTGTCGGAGTGCAAATGCATTGACATTTTTGGCACTAATTGAAATATCGCTAGAACCATCAAAACCAACTCCAGCAATTTTTCGTGCTGTTTTCAGCTTTGTTGCAGTAGCGGCATTGCCGGACAGTTCCCCAGAAAGGCCACCGCTGAATGTTTGTCGATTGGTCCAGGTATTCGCTGTACTGAGTAACGGTATTTTCTCCCCGCTTGTGCCGAGTTCTCGTAAACCGAGGTATTCGATAACGGCAGCAACGGTCGATTTCGCAAGAATATCCCGCCCGACTTTTGTCAGGGTTGCCAGGCTGGCGACATCATTCCCCGTAAAATACGGAAACCTGTCTGCCGCAGTAGCAAGCCCGGCCAGCGCCGTCAGGATGGCATCTTTCGGTTGCTTACCCGCAAGCGCGTTAGTCATGGTGGTCGCAAAATTCGGGTCGTTTCCCAGCGCCGCCGCTAACTCGTTCAGCGTATTCAGTGCGTCAGGTGACGAATCTACAAGGGCGGCAATCGCAGCCATAACGAAAGCCGTGCTTGCGATTTGGGTATTATTCGTTCCCTGTCGCGCAGTTGGCGTTGTTGGCGTTCCGGTCAGCGCAGGACTGTTTAAGGGCGCTTTCTTGTTCGTTTCATCCATTACCGCCTTAACCGCTTTCGATGTCGCGGCCAGTGTTTCAGACGTGCTGTTGGTGGCACTACTGAGCTGGACTATCCCTTTTTGTGCCGTCGTGGCGTCCTGAGCGGTATATTTTGCGTTAGCAAGGTCATACGCGGCCTTTACTGCTTTCGGCGTTGCAGCCTGCGTTTCAGACACGCTGTTAGTGGCGCTACTGAGTTGAACAAAGCCTTTTGCGGTCAGCGAGGCGTCCGGGTGACGTCGTGACTGTTCATGCTCTTTCAGTTTGTCATCCACGTAATCCACTGTGGCCATCACCATGGTGTTGTCCACGGTAAGCGCCACGGTGGCAGTGCTGGATACGGTCAGAATGGTGCGAAATGTTTGTGCACGACCGGACCCTTCGGCAACGGCTGGCTTGTAACTTTCGGCAGTATTTCCCACCGCGATTAAATCGCCGTGCTCATCAAATACACCAATTTCCCGGATCCAGAATCCGCCCGTTTCAGGAGGAATAACCAGCTCCGCAATAATGCGGTTCTGATGTGTTGCGTCCAGGATGACGCGATTAACAGTATGTCGCCACACCTCATGCACCAGACGGGTCTGCTTACTGTCTGGTGTGGGCAACGTGCCGCCACCGTCGCCCACGGCCATATGAGTCAGGCGGACAGGCTTACCATCTGGCGCGGCTACCTGAGCTAATTTTTTTGCACCCGTATCGGTGATAATGGTTTTAAATTTTCGTGTTGTGGTACTCATGCTTAATCGCCTGGATAAATGGTAATAACTTCACCGTCATAAGTTGCCGCCGCTGCGAAAATATCCCCCGGAATTTCCTGAATGATATTCAGCCCTGTCATGTGGCGGCTGACCGGGCGGGCATCAGCAATCAACCGCTCCATTTCCAGATACATTTCCTCCGTCACGCCACTGTCCAGCGTGCCGACTTCAACGGTAAATGTTCCCGGTTCTCCGCCGAACTCCCACCACTCAGACACGCGAATGAGGTATCCCAGCGGCTCAATGGCCCGGCGCAGTGCGCTGATGGTCCCTTTGTGTCGGTGTATCAGCCATGCATCACGAATAACCTGTCGCTTTGTCTCTTCCGGCCAGTTGCGATCCCAGCGGTCAACGGAAAACGCCCAGGCGAGATAAGGCAGCAGATGCACCGGGCAGGTGTCCGGCGACCACAGCGTGTTGAGGTCTACCGGAATGTCTGTAATGCGTGTTCCGACGGCTTCGGCACAACGCATGAAATTGCTGGCTGATGGTGGTAACAACGAATTACTCATTGCGTCCACCTTCGCTGATGGTGAATGACTCACAGCGCGCCGCCTGTATGTCGCTGATGGCCATATTCTGTGTGGGTTCGATTATCTCCACGCGTTGCACACCGTGCACATGCAGTGCGGCAGCAATGGCGGACAACGCCACGTCCTGACCGATAAGCCCCTGCTCAGCCAGCCACTTCCTGAACGACGATTCAGCCGCGGCCAGAATAGGTTCGGATTCCGGGCCGGGGTAAAAGTACAGTTTTGCATTCAGCCGCCATGTCACGATTCTGGCACTCTGTACGGTCAGGCGGTCGGCCACCGGGCGGGTATCCTCTGCATTCAGAACGGCGCGAACGGTATTAAGCAACGCCTCCGTTGCTGTGCCGTCGCCCTCAGTGGACAGGATGGAAACCGTCACGTTGGCCGGAGACGGGCTGATGGCCCGCGCATCGCGTACCAGACCGCTGGCGCTGCGTGCAAAATACTCGTATGCACCTGACGGGCCAGCAACACTCAGACCGTCATATGCCCGTTGCGCCCGTAGTCTCAGCGAGGTGTCACTTTCCATCACTGCATCGGTGGTATCCGTTGCCGGAGTGATAACCAGGCGCTTTGTGTTCATATTGCCCGCGAGGTTGTCCAGGTCTGTCCCGGCGCTGTGGCTTAGCATGCAGGCGCGTGCACCCTCATTGACCCGCTGGCGTAACAGCATTTCACGAAACGACATGGTTTGAGCGATAACGTTAAGGGGTTCCGATTCCAGCTCCAGCGCGGCGGAAACGGCTTCACGCTGTTCGGCGGGATAGGACGCAATCATCATGGCCTTTGTGTCAGCCAGAATTGCCTCAAAGTCAGGCTCCGCGATGATGGCGGGTTCCGGTAACTGTGAAAGGTCAACGGCAGGCATGATTTACTCCCTCAGCGTGATGGTTAATTCAACATTCTGCATGGTCTGCATGACAGTGCCCGACAGCGTCACCCCGGCGCGGCCTCCTGCCTTCCAGACAACGTCGATAGCGTCCAGGGCAATGCGGGGTTCCCATCGTGTCAGCGCAATCACGGCAGCACTCATGCATTGCAGACGCGTGGTGTTATTCATGGGTTCGTCAATCAAATCAGGCACAAGGCTGCCATATTCCCGTCGCATAACCCGGCTTGCCAGCGGGGTGGTCAGGATGTCCCTGACTGACTGTTTCAGGTGCTCCATATCGTTCAGGTTTCCCGTTCCGTCCGGGTTCATTCCTGTGTAGCGGGTTGTCACTGCGGGCCTCCTGTCGAATCGCTGCCACCTTTAACGCCACCGTGTTTATGCGTATGCACTGTGATGCCGTTTGAGGTGAAATTGCCGCCGCTGTGCGTGATATTGCCGCTCATCTTTCCCCCTTTTGTGACGTCAAGCGTCGCCGTTCTCAGAAGGTCTGTGCATTCCACGACGGGCGTATCCAGTGTCACGCTGACGGATGCCTGCAGGGTGGCTGTTTTCATGCCGCTGGCGCTCAGTGCGCCTGCGTCCGCGTCGTAGCGGAACACCGCGCCATCCGGCGCGCTGACCACGATTTCTTTCAGGCTTTTGCCGGGGGCCGGAATGGCATCACTCCACAGGCTGCCAATTATCATGGCGGTTTCCGGGTTGCCGCCAATGCAGGCAATTACCACCTGTTCGCCTGGTGATGGCGGCAGCCACACATTGAAGGCTCCCGCGCGAGTGGTGTTCCAGCGCAGCCAACCTGTTTCCAGTTCGCCGCTGCGAACGCGCACGCGCCAGGACTTCTCATCAACTTCAGAGATGATCCCGGTGCGGATGATATTGCTCAGTAGCCGCATGAGTTCTGCGCTCACCGTACAGCCTCTGCAATCCGGCCCAGCACCGTGTTATAAATCGGGCGCTCATCTGCCTGGCTGATACCCAGCAGCTCACGTACCGGGTAATCGGTGAAAATGCCCGGCGCAACCTGATCGCGCTCACCGAACTGATGAACGCGTGCAATACGTGCGGCCACGCCGCTGTAACCCACCGTCACACCGGAAGCATCTGCACGGGCTTTCAGGTAGCGGGCGGTGCGCAGTTTTACGAACATGGGGACGCGCTTTGTGCTGTCCTGGTTGATGCGCCGGGTGCGTATTTCCAGAAAGCGGTCGATGTCATCCCGGTAAAACGTGCGGATGCTGTTTTTATCCTCATCCCACCCGGTGATGGTTCGCCCGTATTTCCCCGTGTCGTGATGCCAGTTTTTCAGCGTGCGTGCTTCGTTATTCCAGATAAAGCGAATGCGCTCCTGTATCCGGGTTACGTGGCGTCTGCGTGGTGTCCATGCGGTCCCGTCCGGCGCTTTCTGTGACCGGATACGTGCCTGCTGGGCGCGGCGTAAATCCTGTGCCAGCTTTCTGGCGATGTTATTGATGGCCTGCTGATTCAGGCTGTCGCGGATGGCTTCAAAGGTTTCATCCACGCGAGTGAATGCCTTATCCATCGCTTTCACCCCACGTCACATCCTGGAATACATGCGACCAGTCGCCTTCGGAAGATGGCAGGCGGGGTTTTGGCTCCAGCAGGTGTTCTGCCTGCGGTGTGCCCTGACTGCTGCGCGTGATGCGAACGCGTTCCCGCAGGGGGAGCGTAAACAGGAGATCGGCGCTGTCATCGTCATTGATAACGGCGGAGAATTTGATGTCCTGATTACGCTCAGGGTTGAGCAACAACTGTGGCTGATTTTCGGATAACCACGCCAGCAGCGGCAGCGTGAGGTCGTCCAGCTCCCCGGCGTAATCCATGACAAACATCACCATCTGATAGCGGTAAACAAACGATGGGGTTTCTCCGGTCGTTTCAATGTTGCCGCTCTCCACGAAAATGGTGAATTTTTCCGGGTTAGCCTGACACCATCGGCATGAACGGGTCATGGCTTCACGCAGGGAATCAGTTTTCAGCATGGTTGTTATCCTCGTTGTTCAGTCGTTGCAGCCTGCGCTGTTCCAGTAATTCAATGGCCCGTTTATCCGCGTTACAGGTTTCCAGTGCATCCAGAAGGCGGTCGCCCCATATACCGAGATTTCCCCATGTGGGAGTGTCAGGGAAGGGGGGAGGCGTTACCGGTATGGTCAGCGTCTGCGGTATAAGCCGGACTGACGGCGCTGGCAGTGGCGCGTTCTGCGTGCCTGCGCAGCCTGTCAGTAAAACGAGCGTCAGGCAAAGCGTGGGCGCATTCATCTTTTGCAATATCGTTGCGTAGCTGTTCACGTCTTACCTCTCCGTCCTGATTGCGTTGCTGATTTTCCACGCGGAGTTGCGCCAGCACCTGCTGCATATCCTGTACCCCGGCGCTGATGATATTCAGGGTGTCGGCGGTACTTTTCAGGGTGCTGGCCTGCGCTTCGTTTCTGGCGTTCTCCCGGCCCAGCGACCACGACAGACGCATGGATGTTCCCCATCCGGCAGTCAGAAGGAAAGCGACGCCAAGCGTGGGCCAGAGCTTCATGCCGGATAGGCTCCGTGTGGTAACTGAAAATGCGGTCCGTCTTTCAGGGTCTTCCAGTCGCCGCCCCATTCCACCGGAATATTCAGTTCCCGGCTGGCCTGTCTGAATGCTGCTGCGATTTTTTCGTACAGCGGCCATTCCCATGACACCTGGCTGCCGATATAAGCCACAACATCCACGGCATGCCCCGTAAGGTGGCGGCTGTTCATGGTCTGGCTCTTACCCGTGGCCACCAGTTGCTTCTGGCGGTAACGGCTGCGCAACCCTTCGGTGATACCAAAATCCACTTCCGAGATTTCCAGTGCCCGTCGGGTCACTTTCACCAGATCAGGATTTACACCCTGCAAATTCTTTTCGCTCCGGCTGCTGAATTTAAATGTGTTGCTCATTCGTCCTTCTCCTTCACCCTGGATACTGTTAAACGTCATCACCGCCTGACGTTGCTGTGCCGTGAATTTCAGGCGCTCAGTGCCCAGGCTTGCCGGGGTGTCGGTCATCGCCAGCCCGACCAGATAGGCGCGCCCGTTAACGGAGAACTGCGGGTGCAGTTCGATACTGGAATAGATTTTCTTGCCGTCCGCAACAAGCTGCTTCATGCGCTCGGTCGGTTCGATTTCTGCATACAGCGCAGTACGTCCGGCCAGCGGACCTTCCGTAATGTCTTCCGTACTCAGTGCGGTGACATCGCCCATTGCGGAAAATTCGCTTGACGGGCATGGCGAGAGATAGTGCTCAACGTTCACGCGGGCAGCGTAAACATCCGGGTTGAAGTTCTCGGCGGCTTCACGCAGATGCACCGGACTGATTTCACGGCCATCAACAGTTGATCCGGAGACAGCCACGCGAAACTTTTTGCGGGATGTCTTTTTTTCATTAGCCATAGTTTTTGCCCCTCTGACTGGTTCTTCAGTCATGATGGCAAAGCGTAACAGGCTGATACAAAGGGCTTTTGTTGTAAGAAAACGGCCAGAACAGAGGGTTAAGGAGAACAGTTTCGCGCGCGGGTAATCTTCCTGTAATTACTCAGGGGGAGCAATGATTCAGGACGCTTTTGTGCGCCAGCGTGCGCGGCAACTTTACTGGCAGGGTTATCCGCCCGCAGAAATATCACGTCTGATGGGAATAAACCCGAACACGATTTATGCGTGGAAAAAACGTGACCAGTGGGATGAAACGCCACCCGGGCAGCGTGTCACGCAGTCCATCGATGCGCGCCTCATCCAGCTTACTGAAAAACAGAATAAAACAGGCGGTGACTTTAAGGAAATAGACCTGCTGACCCGGCAGCTTAAAAAGCTGCATGATGGCCAGCCGGATGTGATGGCCGCAGGAAAGAAAGGCCGGGCGAAAAAACTCAAAAATCATTTCACGCCGGAACAGATTGCCGCACTGCGGGAAAAAATCATCAGCAGGCTGGAGTGGCATCAGCGGGGCTGGTTTGACTCCCTGACCCTTTGCAGGGAAGCCGGGATACGTAACAGGATGATCCTGAAATCCCGACAGATTGGGGCGACCTGGTATTTTGCACAGGAAGCACTGCTGATGGCGCTGCGTGACGATGTGGCGCAACCTTACCAGCGTAACCAGATTTTTTTGTCTGCGTCGCGTCGTCAGGCGTTCCAGTTTAAAAGCATTATTCAGAAGGCGCGGCTGAAGTTGATGTGGAGCTGAAAGGGGGCGATAAAATCATCCTCTCCAACGGCGCAGAGCTGCATTTTCTCGGCATTTCTGCTGCGTCGGCACAGTCCTATACGGGCAATTTTTATTTTGATGAATTTTTCTGGGTCAGTCGCTTTGCTGAACTGCGCAAGGTGGCTGGCGCTATGGCAACCCTCAGCGGACTGCGGCGCACCTACTTCTCCACGCCATCCACCGAAACGCACGAGGCATACGCCTACTGGAACGGCGACCGCTGGAACGAGAAAAAGGCCTCGCATAAACGGCAGCGTTTTTCTGTGGACTGGAAAACGCTGCATAACGGGCTTATCTGCCCTGACCGGACGTGGCGGCAAATTGTCACGCTGGAAGATGTGGTTAATCACGGCTGGAAACACACCGATATCGACGAAATTCGTGATGAAAACACCGAAGACGAGTTCCTCAATCTCTATATGTGCGAGTTTGTCCGCGAAGGGGAATCGGCATTTAACCTGAATATCCTGATTGGCTGCGGCGTTGACGGATACGACGACTGGAAAGACTGGAAACCTTTTGCTCCCCGCCCGATGGGGAATCGTCCGGTATGGATTGGGTATGACGCAAACGGCAGCAGTGGCAACGGCGACAGCGGCGCTGTGTCCGTGGTGGTTCCTCCGTCTGTTCCTGGTGGCCGTTTTCGAACGGTGGAGACGCGACGCGTTCAGGGGCTGGAGTTTGAAGAACAGGCCAGAGTCATTGAAGAGTTCACGTGTCGCTACAACGTGGAACACATCGGCATTGATGTGACGGGCGGGAACGGGGAGGCTGTTTATCAGATAGTGAAACGGTTTTTCCCTGCCGCTATTCCGTACACCTTCACGCTGTCATCAAAACGGTCGCTGGTACTGAAAATGCTGCAAATAATGCGTGCCGGGCGGTGGGAATACGATCGCGCCGAACGCGAGCTGGTCGCGGCCTTTAACGCCGTGCGTAAGGTGAAAACACCGGGCGGCTTTATCACTTACGAAACGGACCGAGCGAGGGGGATCAGCCACGGCGACCTTGCGTGGGTAACCATGCTTGCTGTCATTAACGAACCGATTGGCGGCGAAGGAGAAAACGAGCGTTTCACGGTTATGGAGTTCTGATGAGCAGAAAAAATAAAAAAGTGCGCATGAGTTCACGCATTGATCTCGCTGATGCGCTCAGGAAAGAATCATCGCTCAGTGCATTCACATTTGATGGTCCTTATCGCCTGACCGGGCATGACCTGCTGGACAATATGTACTGTGCTGATAACGGGCGGTGGTATGAACCCCCGGTGGACTGGTACGGTCTGGCAAGAGCTGCCCGGCAAACGTCTTGGCATCAGTCTGCGCTTTACTTTAAGCGCAATGTATTGCTCGGTTGCTACATCCCGCACCCGCTGCTTTCCCGGTAGGATTTCTCGGCGCTGGCGCTGGACTGGTTTGTGTTCGGTAACGCATTCCTTGAGCTTCGAAGCAATATGCTCGGCGAACCGCTTAAATTACGGCACGCCCTGGCGAAATACATGCGACGCGGAAGCGATCTTGAATCATGGTGGTATGTGCAGGATGGCAAGGATGCGTTTCAGTTTCGCCCAGGCAAAGTGTGTCACCTGATGAATCCTGACATTAACCAGGAAATCTACGGCATGCCGGAATATCTCGGCGCATTACTCTCGGCCAGCCTGTCTCATTCGGCGGACATGTTCAGAAAACTGTATTACGACAACGGATCCCACGCCGGGTGCATCATCTACATCGGTGCCGCGCAGGTAAACCGCGAAAGCATGGACTCCCTGAAAGAAACGCTACAGGGTGCGCGTGGTGGTGGTGCGTTTAAAAACGTGCTCATTCATGCGCCCAACGGGGGCAAAGAGGGGGTGCAAATTTTGCCGTTCCAGCAGATCACCGCAAAGGATGAGTTCATGAATGTTAAGGCGGCATCCCGTGATGATGTGCTGGCTGCGCACCGCGTTCCGCCGCAACTGATGGGGGCGATGCCGGGTGAAAAAAGTGCGTTTGGTGATGTGGAGAAGGCCGCGCGGGTTTACGCAATTAACGAGCTGATGCCCGTCATGGAGGCCATGAAGCACATCAATGACTGGCTTGGCGAAGAGGTGATCCGCTTTAACCCTTACGCACTGTTAGACATCCAGCCCACATCCTGATGCGCTTCGCTTGTCTGCTGCTTCGCCGGGGCATAAAAAATTTATGCCCCGACTCTCCAGCTCCTGTATCAGTCAGATAATTTCACGACGCCTTCCAGTTTATCGCCACCATCGACGGTCAGACTCTTACGCAATCCCACCGCGTTGACTGCATGTTCTCGCCGCCTCAGTGCGATTTTGACGGCCTTACCTTTCACCCCATCAAATCAGAATCCCTCACGTATTTTTCACGCTCAGCGTGAGAAATAGGCCATTCTGTCGTGTCGCTGCGACATCGTTAAGGGAACGCTATTTACCCCCTGAAACGCGGGCTGTTCCCCCGTCACCTGCGCGCAGAAAAAGCGCGTTTTTTTGTGCACGCACGGATCCTTGACGGATCCAGCCGCCACGCGGGCTGGAAGGGCAAAAATTCGTTCAAAAAAATTGTGCAAATTTGTGCACTATTGTGCAGCAGGGCGATGTGCGATTATCGCCCTAGTTTGAGGGGGATCAGGTGTTATTTTTATCTGTCGTCAGTGGGCTAAACCATCCACAATTTACATCGCATGACTGATGCGTTCTGTCCTCGTGTTTCTCCTGCCACAATGCTTTTCCGCCAGCCTTTATGATGGCTCTTTCAACATCCCGCTCGTATCGCAAGGGCTGAAATACGTCATTAATGAAATATTCGCTTATGTCCGGAAGCGATACTGCAAAATTATTTGTTTGTTGCGCCGTCCTGCTATGCAGCAAAGCGGCATGCTTTAATGCGTCCTGTGCTTTCTGGAATTTAAGTGCATAGTCAGTGGCGATTTTTTCCAGTTCAGCGATTCGGTTGTCTTTGGTTTCCAGCCAATCAAGTAGCGCCAATACTTCAGGATCCCCGACATCCAACACTGTTACGCGTGATTTTTCATAATGTTCGTCAGCAAGAGTTCGGCCAATTTTGAAATCTCCATCATCACCATAACCGGAGCAGGCATAAACAACCTGTGCTCCAGATATTCGCTGAATTGACATTTCCTCGCCGCAAATAGGGCATTTCGGTACTGGCACAGGTGAATAACGTTCACGTAATGCCTGATAGTTGATTTCGCTCATTAAGTCGTTCTCCTTGTTTATGTTCTGAGGTGGAGAGCAGGGCGAACTCGCCCTGATGTTGTGTTATTCAGGAAATAACGCCCGGATATTTCCGGCCATCTGACTGGTTATCTGTGCGGTTGATACTGGCTGTGATGTGGGGCGTTCTGTCCTGGTTTGTGTCACTGATAACGCTTCATCACCAGCCCATGCAGCCAGTCGATAAGCCTCTGCCGGATTCATTTTCAGAAGTGCCAGCCCGGCCAGAAAAGCCACGCGTTGGCCGCTTTTGCGGGCTTCTGGTGTAAGGCTGTCCAGCCAGGCGCATGCTTCTCCTTCGTTCTTGACGGCGGTGGGCTTCAGATAGAAACTTATCCGTCTGGTTGGAGTCGTCATTGGTTTACTCCTTGTCCATTGCGTACAGCCCATTAACCAGAGCAAACTGTGGCACCCCGTCCGCGATGAAAGTCGCATTAACTCCGCAGGCTTCGCGGATAGCGGGTGCCACAATCTCCGCCCCTCCACCGACAACCATCACCCGCCCGTAACCCGAAAAACCCGCCAGCGCGCGGATCACGCGTTGTTTCAGTGTTTCTTCCTTTTCACGAATTACCGCCATCAGGCTGGCGTAATGCGCGTCATTGTGGATGTGCTGGCGCAGCCAGGCTTCATCATGGCGATGTTCGATAATGGTATTGGCGATGTGGTGACTGGTGCGCATACCGTTAGTGGCCATCACCGACAGTACGGCATCGGCCATCAGAGAAACGCCCACGTGTGGATCGCAAAACACCTGGCTGATACCTGCCAGTTGCCCCTGAACCTTTGCCACATCCAGCGTGGTTCCGCCCAAATCCACAATCAGCAGGGATTCAAACGGACTCATGTCAGCCAGTGCCTTAAAGCCAGCCGGAATGGATTCAGGCATAACCCGTACGTTACGGATAGTGAATGCTTCGCCGTTCTGGTACTCCACCGGGCGCATGACGTTCGCTTTTTTGCGGTTTGAAGTGGTCAACAAAAACTGGCCACCGAGTTAGAGTTTTTCCAGTATCGATTTTCCGATTCGTTTGGGGGTAACCCACCGTTATATTCGTGCGGTCTTAGTGCGCTGTAATATCCAACGATATAGTCCGTTATGGCGTGAGCTGCCTCGCTGAAGCTTACGTAACCCACCACCGGCATCCATTCGTTCTTCAGACTCCTGAAGAAGCGTTCCATTGGGCTGTTATCCCAGCAGTTTCCGCGCCGGCTCATACTCTGTCTGATCTGGTATCGCCACAATAACTGCCGGAACTGCCTGCTCGTATAATGACTGCCCTGATCGCTGTGGAACATCACCCCGCCGGGCTTACCACGGGTTTCCCATGCCATTTCCAGCGCTTTCATGGTGAGCCTGCTGTCCGGCGAGAACGACATGGCCCAGCCCACTGGTTTTCTTGCGAACAGGTCGAGAACAACGGCGAGGTACGCCCAGCGCTTACCCGTCCAGATACAGGTCACATCACCGCACCACACCTGATTTGGCTCGGTCACGGCGAACTGCCT
>NZ_MDGW01000027.1:0-12249 GCF_001712525.1 Shigella sp. FC1661 | reverse complement strand
TTTGCCGTTACGCACCACGCCTTCAGTAGCGGAGCAGGAAGGACATCTGATGGAAATGGAAGCCACGCAAGCACCTTAAAATCACCATCATACACTAAATCAGTAAGTTGGCAGCATTACCCTTATTGTCGATATTGAACCATTTTGAGGTCACACATATATGTAAGATATTCATAATGCACTTATCCTCGAAAGACACGAGGCTACAGTATAATACTCAAGAATTTTGTCTATTCTAAAATTGTTTAAATGTGAATCGAATCACAATCGTTCGGGGAGCAATATTAAATGCTTTTTTTAAGATTATAAATTACGTAAGAATTTTAATGTTTAAAAAAAGGGTTGAGGAATAACAGGAGTGCTAACAATGAAGCGAAGCCGCATCTGACAGTCAGAATACGGCTTCGTAAGCGCGGTTACTTACCAATACAGAAGCTGGAGAAAATCCGCCCCAGCAGGTCGTCTGAAGTAAATTCCCCGGTGATTTCGCTTAAGTTCTGCTGTGCCAGACGCAACTCTTCCGCCAGCAGTTCACCTGCCCAGGCTCCCAACAGTTGCGCTTTGCCCTGTTGTAGATGTTCCGCTGCCTGTTCCAGCGCCTGTAGGTGGCGACGACGCGCCAGGAAGCCGCCTTCCATGTTGGTGTCAAAGCCCATGCTCTGTTTGAGATGGTTACGCAGCACGTCCACGCCTTCACCAGTCCTTGCTGAGAGACGAATTAACGCGTGACCGTTCACTTCACTCATTCCCAGCGTTTCGCCGGTGATATCGGCTTTATTGCGCACCACGGTGATCGGCAGTTTCGCTGGCAGACGGGCAATAAATTCCGGCCAGATCTCTGCCGGATCCACGGCGTCTGTTGTGGTGCCATCGACCATAAACAGCACGCGGTCGGCCTGTTCAATTTCCTGCCACGCGCGCTCGATACCAATACGTTCTACTTCGTCACTGGCTTCACGTAGCCCGGCGGTATCGATGATATGCAGCGGCATTCCGTCAATGTGGATATGCTCACGCAGCACGTCACGCGTAGTTCCGGCGATATCGGTTACGATTGCCGCTTCACGCCCCGCCAGCGCGTTTAACAGGCTCGATTTACCGGCGTTAGGACGTCCGGCAATCACCACTTTCATCCCTTCGCGCAACAAACTACCCTGACGTGCTTCAGCACGCACTGCATCAAGATCGGCAATAACGTCATTGAGCTGGGCTTCAATTTTTCCGTCGGAGAGGAAATCGATCTCTTCATCGGGGAAATCAATTGCCGCTTCGACGTAAATGCGCAAGTGGGTGAGGGCTTCTACCAGATGATTAACCCGTGCGGAGAATGCGCCTTGCAGCGAGTTAAGTGCCGAACGGGCCGCCTGTTCCGAACTGGCGTCGATAAGATCGGCAATCGCCTCGGCCTGGGCTAAGTCAAGTTTATCGTTAAGAAACGCGCGTTCGGAAAACTCACCAGGGCGAGCAATCCGCAGGCCGGGAATGGTCAGAATGCGTTTTAACAGCAGGTCGAGGATCACCGGACCGCCATGACCTTGCAGTTCCAGCACATCTTCGCCAGTGAACGAGTTCGGGCCAGGGAACCATAGCGCAATCCCCTGATCGAGCACGCTGCCGTCGGCGTCTTTAAACGGAAGATAATCGGCGTAGCGCGGCTTAGGCAGTTTACCCAGCACGGTTTCGGCAACTTCACGGGCTTTGAAGCCGGAGATGCGCAGGATGCCAACGCCGCCACGTCCCGGAGGCGTGGCCTGGGCTACGATAGTGTCATTATCGCTCATGATGTTCCTGTTGCTTTGTGTGGCGGATGCGCGGTGCTTATCCGCCCTACGAAAAGAAAAAAGGCGGTCAACTGACCGCCCTTATTTTAGCGAAAACTCACCGAATCAGGATTTTTTCTTCTCGCGGCTATGCAGGCCACGTTTTTCCAGACCACGGTAAATCAGCTGCTGCTGAATAATGGTTACCAGGTTGCTGACGATATAGTACAGCACCAGACCTGACGGGAACCACAGGAAGAACACGGTGAAGATGACCGGCATAAAGGTCATGATCTTCTGCTGCATCGGGTCGGTCACTGTGGTCGGCGACATCTTCTGAATGAAGAACATCGTTACGCCCATCAGGATCGGCAGGATGTAGTACGGGTCCTGTGCTGACAGGTCGTGGATCCACAGTGCAAACGGTGCCTGACGCAGTTCAACGGAACCCATCAGCATGTAGTACAACGCCAGGAAGATTGGCATCTGGATCAGCAGCGGGAAGCAGCCGCCCAGCGGGTTAACCTTCTCAGCTTTGTACAGCGCCATCATTTCCTGGCTGATACGCTGTTTGTCATCGCCCAGACGCTCACGCATTGCCTGAATCTTCGGCTGCAGCATACGCATCTTCGCCATGGAGGTGTACTGCGTTTTGGTCAGAGGGTACATGATGCCACGAACGATAAAGGTGATGATGATAATGGAGAAGCCCCAGTTACCCACAAAGCTATGGATCCATTTCAGCAGTTTGAACAGCGGCTGAGAGATGAACCACAACCAACCGTAATCAACGGTCAGATCCAGGTGCGGAGCAACAGCTGCCATTTTGTCCTGGATTTCCGGGCCAACCCACAGGGTGCTGTTCATCGCGCCAGTCTGACCAGGCTGAACCAGTACCGGCTGAGATTTATAGCCGATAGCGGCGATGCCGTTACCCAGATTAGCGGTATAGAAGTTGTTGGTACCATCGTTATGCGGGATCCACGCCGTCGCGAAATACTGTTGCAGCATTGCCACCCAACCACCTTTCGAAGAGATGTTCAGGTTTTCGTTATCGGCAATGGTATCGAACTTGTATTTCTCGTACTTCTCGTCAGGCGTGGAGTACGCCGCGCCGCGGAAGGTGTGCAGTGCGAAGTTGCTGCTTCCGGTATCGAGATGCGGTGGCAGAGTGATGGATTGCTTCAACTGACCAAAGGTGGAGATTTCCAGCGGTTTCTCGCCAGCGTTCTGCACGTTGTAGTTGACGTTGACAGCGTAATCACCACGTTTCAGGACAAACGTTTTGGTAAACGTGTTGCCTGCCGCGTCGGTATACGTCATCGGCACCTGCAGTTCGTTTTGACCTTCAGCCAGCACATAAGCGTCTTTTTCAACGTTATACAGCGGACGCGGGCCGTTAGCCGGGTTATCCGGGCCATCACGACCGGTCAGACCGCTCTGTGCCTGATAAATAAACTGCGGTGAAGTTTCCAGCAGCTGGAACGGCTGGGTAGAGTTCAGCTCTTTCGGGTAAGCAGGCAGCAGAGCTTGCTCAACATCACCACCACGGGTGTTGATGGTCAGATCAAGCACGTCGGTCTTAACCGAGATCAGTTTCCCCTGGCCACTGGCCGGTACGCCCTGGTCGGCGGCGCTACCCGCTGCGGTGGTCGTTGTCTGCGTGGTCTGTTGGGCCTGAGGTTGCGGGTTTTTATCCTGCTCCCAGGCTTGCCAGATCATGAAAGACACGAACAGCAAAGCGATGACTAAAAGATTGCGTTGCGAATCCATCGTTAGTGTTCTCTGGTATCAAATGGTCCGGGCGGGACGGGATCGTCACCACCAGGGTGTAAAGGGTGGCATTTTAATACGCGTTTCACCGTCAACCAACTGCCTTTTATCACTCCAAACCTGCGCAATGCCTCAATTCCGTAGCTTGAACAGGTTGGAGTGAAACGACAATGCGGCCCGAGTAGCGGACTAATCAGGCGTTGATAGACCCGAATGAGGGCTATCAGGACCCGCGAGCCAGGCGACAGTGGCGGCGCCATAATTTTTCCAACGCTTCCGAGAGAGCACGGTTATCGAGGTCGGCAACCCCTTTTTTCGCCACCACCACGAAATCCATAGCCGGGAGTTCATGTTGGCGCAGACGGAAGCTTTCACGCGTCAGACGTTTAATCCGATTGCGTTCATGGGCGCGTCGAACGTTTTTCTTGGCGACTGTAAGACCGATACGGGGATGCCCCAGCGAATTCAGGCGGCCGAGAATGGTAATTTGCGGCGTGCCAGCCCGTTGTGGCTGCTGGAAGACGAATGTGAATTGACTGGGAGTTAACAAGCGTAACTCCCTTGGAAATGCGAGCTTAACCACTCAGGGGTTAGCTTTATTACTTAGAAACGGTCAGACGAGCTCGGCCTTTAGCACGACGACGTGCCAGAACCTGACGACCATTTTTAGTAGCCATACGAGCGCGGAAGCCGTGAGAACGGTTGCGCTTCAGTACAGACGGTTGAAAAGTGCGTTTCATGGCGATTTCTACCTAAACTTGAATAAATTCAATGGCTTTATTGGATATCCGCCGAAAAATGAAACGATGGACACCGAAGCCATGGGTGATTAAAGAGGCCGGATTGTAATAATTGTACACTCCGGAGTCAATTCTCTTTCCTTATTTACCGCGCTTTTCCGCACCTTTTCGCAGGGAAAATGTACGACCTCACACCAGTGGAAACCAGCATGGCGCGCCGGGTGGAGGATTATACGGGCTGATGGGTAAAGCGCAAGGATCGTCCTAGATCTTTATTAGATCGATTAAGCCAATTTTTGTCTATGGTCATTAAATTTTTCAATATGCGGCGTAAATCATGCCCGCCTCGCGGCAGGATCGTTTACACTTAGCGAGTTCTGGAAAGTCCTGTGGATAAATCGGGAAAATCTGTGAGAAACAGAAGATCTCTTGCGCAGTTTAGGCTATGATCCGCGGTCCCGATCGTTTTGCAGGATCTTGATCGGGCATATAACCGCAGACAGCGGTTCGTGCGTCACCCTCAAGCAGGGTCTTTTCGACGTACGTCAACAATCATGAATGTTTCAGCCTTAGTCATTATCGACTTTTGTTCGAGTGGAGTCCGCCGTGTCACTTTCGCTTTGGCAGCAGTGTCTTGCCCGATTGCAGGATGAGTTACCAGCCACAGAATTCAGTATGTGGATACGCCCATTGCAGGCGGAACTGAGCGATAACACGCTGGCCCTGTACGCGCCAAACCGTTTTGTCCTCGATTGGGTACGGGACAAGTACCTTAATAATATCAATGGACTGCTAACCAGTTTCTGCGGAGCGGATGCCCCACAGCTGCGTTTTGAAGTCGGCACCAAACCGGTGACGCAAACGCCACAAGCGGCAGTGACGAGCAACGTCGCGGCCCCTGCACAGGTGGCGCAAACGCAGCCGCAACGTGCTGCGCCTTCTACGCGCTCAGGTTGGGATAACGTCCCGGCCCCGGCAGAACCGACCTATCGTTCTAACGTAAACGTCAAACACACGTTTGATAACTTCGTTGAAGGTAAATCTAACCAACTGGCGCGCGCGGCGGCTCGCCAGGTGGCGGATAACCCTGGCGGTGCCTATAACCCGTTGTTCCTTTATGGCGGCACGGGTCTGGGTAAAACTCACCTGCTGCATGCGGTGGGTAACGGCATTATGGCGCGCAAGCCGAATGCCAAAGTGGTTTATATGCACTCCGAGCGCTTTGTTCAGGACATGGTTAAAGCCCTGCAAAACAACGCGATCGAAGAGTTTAAACGCTACTACCGTTCCGTAGATGCACTGCTGATCGACGATATTCAGTTTTTTGCTAATAAAGAACGATCTCAGGAAGAGTTTTTCCATACCTTCAACGCCCTGCTGGAAGGTAATCAACAGATCATTCTCACCTCGGATCGCTATCCGAAAGAGATCAACGGCGTTGAGGATCGTTTGAAATCCCGCTTCGGTTGGGGACTGACTGTGGCGATCGAACCGCCAGAGCTGGAAACCCGTGTGGCGATCCTGATGAAAAAGGCCGACGAAAACGACATTCTTTTGCCGGGCGAAGTGGCGTTCTTTATCGCCAAGCGTCTACGATCTAACGTACGTGAGCTGGAAGGGGCGCTGAACCGCGTCATTGCCAATGCCAACTTTACCGGACGGGCGATCACCATCGACTTCGTGCGTGAGGCGCTGCGCGACTTGCTGGCATTGCAGGAAAAACTGGTCACCATCGACAATATTCAGAAGACGGTGGCGGAGTACTACAAGATCAAAGTCGCGGATCTCCTTTCCAAGCGTCGATCCCGCTCGGTGGCGCGTCCGCGCCAGATGGCGATGGCGCTGGCGAAAGAGCTGACTAACCACAGTCTGCCGGAGATTGGCGATGCGTTTGGTGGTCGTGACCACACGACGGTGCTTCATGCCTGCCGTAAGATCGAGCAGTTGCGTGAAGAGAGCCACGATATCAAAGAAGATTTTTCAAATTTAATCAGAACATTGTCATCGTAAACCTATGAAATTTACCGTAGAACGTGAGCATTTATTAAAACCGCTACAACAGGTGAGCGGTCCGTTAGGTGGTCGTCCTACGCTACCGATTCTCGGTAATCTGCTGTTACAGGTTGCTGACGGTACGTTGTCGCTGACCGGTACTGATCTCGAGATGGAAATGGTGGCACGTGTTGCGCTGGTTCAGCCACACGAGCCAGGAGCAACGACCGTTCCGGCGCGCAAATTCTTTGATATCTGCCGTGGTCTGCCTGAAGGCGCGGAAATTGCCGTGCAGCTGGAAGGTGAACGGATGCTGGTGCGCTCCGGGCGTAGCCGTTTTTCGCTGTCTACCCTGCCAGCGGCGGATTTCCCGAACCTCGATGACTGGCAGAGCGAAGTCGAATTTACCCTGCCGCAGGCGACGATGAAGCGTCTGATTGAAGCGACCCAGTTTTCGATGGCGCATCAGGATGTTCGCTATTACTTAAACGGTATGCTGTTTGAAACCGAAGGCGAAGAACTGCGCACCGTAGCGACCGATGGTCACCGTCTGGCAGTCTGTTCAATGCCAATTGGTCAATCTTTGCCAAGCCATTCGGTGATCGTGCCGCGTAAAGGCGTGATTGAACTGATGCGTATGCTCGACGGCGGCGACAATCCGCTGCGCGTGCAGATTGGCAGCAATAACATTCGTGCCCACGTTGGCGACTTTATCTTCACCTCCAAACTGGTGGATGGTCGCTTCCCGGATTACCGCCGCGTTCTACCGAAGAACCCGGACAAACATCTGGAAGCTGGCTGCGATCTGCTCAAGCAGGCGTTTGCCCGTGCGGCAATTCTCTCTAACGAGAAATTCCGCGGCGTACGTCTTTATGTCAGCGAAAACCAGCTGAAAATCACTGCCAACAACCCGGAACAGGAAGAAGCGGAAGAGATCCTCGACGTTACCTATAGCGGTGCGGAGATGGAAATCGGCTTCAACGTCAGCTATGTGCTGGATGTTCTGAACGCGCTGAAATGCGAAAACGTCCGCATGATGCTGACCGATTCGGTTTCCAGCGTGCAGATTGAAGATGCGGCCAGCCAGAGCGCGGCTTATGTTGTCATGCCAATGAGACTGTAATGTCCCTCACCCGCTTGTTGATCCGCGATTTCCGCAATATCGAAACCGCGGATCTCGCCTTATCTCCCGGCTTTAACTTTCTGGTAGGTGCCAACGGCAGTGGCAAAACCAGCGTGCTGGAAGCCATCTATACGCTCGGCCATGGTCGGGCGTTTCGCAGTTTGCAGATTGGTCGCGTCATTCGCCATGAGCAGGAGGCATTTGTTCTCCATGGGCGATTACAGGGCGAAGAGCGCGAGACGGCGATTGGCTTAACCAAAGACAAACAAGGCGACAGCAAAGTCCGCATCGACGGTACTGACGGGCATAAAGTCGCGGAGCTGGCGCACCTGATGCCGATGCAGCTGATAACGCCAGAAGGGTTTACTTTACTCAACGGCGGCCCCAAATACAGAAGAGCATTTCTCGACTGGGCATGCTTTCACAACGAACCCGGATTTTTCACCGCCTGGAGCAATCTCAAGCGATTGCTCAAGCAGCGCAATGCGGCGCTGCGCCAGGTGACACGTTACGAACAGCTACGCCCGTGGGATAAAGAGCTGATCCCGCTGGCGGAGCAAATCAGCACCTGGCGCGCGGAGTATAGCGCCGGTATCGCGGCTGATATGGCCGATACTTGTAAGCAATTTCTCCCTGAGTTTTCTCTGACTTTCTCTTTCCAGCGCGGCTGGGAGAAAGAGACAGAATATGCTGAGGTGCTGGAACGTAATTTTGAACGCGATCGCCTGCTAACCTACACCGCGCATGGCCCGCATAAAGCGGACTTACGCATTCGCGCCGACGGTGCGCCGGTGGAAGATACCTTATCGCGTGGGCAGCTTAAGCTGTTGATGTGCGCCTTACGTCTGGCGCAAGGAGAGTTCCTCACCCGTGAAAGCGGGCGGCGGTGTCTCTACCTGATAGATGATTTTGCCTCTGAGCTTGATGATGAGCGTCGCGGGCTGCTTGCCAGCCGCTTAAAAGCGACGCAATCACAGGTCTTTGTCAGCGCGATCAGTGCTGAACACGTTATAGACATGTCGGACGAAAATTCGAAGATGTTTACCGTGGAAAAGGGTAAAATAACGGATTAACCCAAGTATAAATGAGCGAGAAACGTTGATGTCGAATTCTTATGACTCCTCCAGTATCAAAGTCCTGAAAGGGCTGGATGCGGTGCGTAAGCGCCCGGGTATGTATATCGGCGACACGGATGACGGCACCGGTCTGCACCACATGGTATTCGAGGTGGTAGATAACGCTATCGACGAAGCGCTCGCGGGTCACTGTAAAGAAATTATCGTCACCATTCACGCCGATAACTCTGTCTCTGTACAGGATGACGGGCGTGGCATTCCGACCGGTATTCACCCGGAAGAGGGCGTATCGGCGGCGGAAGTGATCATGACCGTTCTGCACGCAGGCGGTAAATTTGACGATAACTCCTATAAAGTGTCCGGCGGTCTGCACGGCGTTGGTGTTTCGGTAGTAAACGCCCTGTCGCAAAAACTGGAGCTGGTTATCCAGCGCGAGGGTAAAATTCACCGTCAGATCTACGAACACGGTGTACCGCAGGCTCCGCTGGCGGTTACCGGCGAGACTGAAAAAACCGGCACCATGGTGCGTTTCTGGCCCAGCCTCGAAACCTTCACCAATGTGACCGAGTTCGAATATGAAATTCTGGCGAAACGTCTGCGTGAGTTGTCGTTCCTCAACTCCGGCGTTTCCATTCGTCTGCGCGACAAGCGTGACGGCAAAGAAGACCACTTCCACTATGAAGGCGGCATCAAGGCGTTCGTTGAATATCTGAACAAGAACAAAACGCCGATCCATCCGAATATCTTCTACTTCTCCACCGAAAAAGACGGTATTGGCGTCGAAGTGGCGTTGCAGTGGAACGATGGCTTCCAGGAAAACATCTACTGCTTTACCAACAACATTCCGCAGCGTGACGGCGGTACTCACCTGGCAGGCTTCCGTGCGGCGATGACCCGTACCCTGAACGCCTACATGGACAAAGAAGGCTACAGCAAAAAAGCCAAAGTCAGCGCCACTGGTGACGATGCGCGTGAAGGCCTGATTGCGGTCGTTTCCGTAAAAGTGCCGGACCCGAAATTCTCCTCCCAGACCAAAGACAAACTGGTTTCTTCTGAGGTGAAATCGGCGGTTGAACAGCAGATGAACGAACTGCTGGCAGAATACCTGCTGGAAAACCCAACCGACGCGAAAATCGTGGTTGGCAAAATTATCGATGCTGCCCGTGCCCGTGAAGCGGCGCGTCGCGCGCGTGAAATGACCCGCCGTAAAGGTGCGCTCGACTTAGCGGGCCTGCCGGGCAAACTGGCAGACTGCCAGGAACGCGATCCGGCGCTTTCCGAACTGTACCTGGTGGAAGGGGACTCCGCGGGCGGCTCTGCGAAGCAGGGGCGTAACCGCAAGAACCAGGCGATTCTGCCGCTGAAGGGTAAAATCCTCAACGTTGAGAAAGCGCGCTTCGATAAGATGCTCTCTTCTCAGGAAGTGGCGACGCTTATCACCGCGCTTGGCTGTGGTATCGGTCGTGACGAGTACAACCCGGACAAACTGCGTTATCACAGCATCATCATCATGACCGATGCGGACGTCGACGGCTCGCACATTCGTACGCTGCTGTTGACCTTCTTCTATCGTCAGATGCCGGAAATCGTTGAACGCGGTCACGTCTACATCGCTCAGCCGCCGCTGTACAAAGTGAAGAAAGGCAAGCAGGAACAGTACATTAAAGACGACGAAGCGATGGATCAGTACCAGATCTCTATCGCGCTGGACGGCGCAACGCTGCACACCAACGCCAGCGCACCGGCATTGGCTGGCGAAGCGTTAGAGAAACTGGTGTCTGAGTACAACGCGACGCAGAAAATGATCAACCGCATGGAGCGTCGTTATCCGAAAGCAATGCTGAAAGAGCTTATCTATCAGCCGACGCTGACGGAAGCCGACCTCTCTGATGAGCAGACCGTTACCCGCTGGGTGAACGCGCTGGTCAGCGAACTGAACGACAAAGAACAGCACGGCAGCCAGTGGAAGTTTGATGTCCACACCAATGCCGAACAAAACCTGTTCGAGCCGATTGTTCGCGTGCGTACCCACGGTGTGGATACTGACTATCCGCTGGATCACGAATTTATCACTGGTGGCGAATATCGTCGTATCTGCACGCTGGGTGAGAAACTGCGTGGCTTGCTGGAAGAAGATGCATTTATCGAACGTGGCGAGCGTCGTCAGCCGGTAGCCAGCTTCGAGCAGGCGCTGGACTGGCTGGTGAAAGAGTCTCGTCGCGGTCTCTCCATCCAGCGTTATAAAGGTCTGGGCGAGATGAACCCGGAACAGCTGTGGGAAACCACCATGGACCCGGAAAGTCGTCGTATGCTGCGCGTTACCGTTAAGGATGCGATTGCCGCTGACCTGTTGTTCACCACGCTGATGGGCGACGCCGTAGAACCGCGTCGTGCGTTTATTGAAGAGAACGCCCTGAAAGCGGCGAATATTGATATTTAATGGCGTTAACCATGCGAGCGTGCCTGATGCGCTACGCTTATCAGGCCTACGAAAATCTTCAATGTATTGAATTTTAATGATTTTGTAGGCCAGGTAAGACGTTAACGCCGCATCCGGCAAGAAGCTATAAAAAAAGGGCGGAGATCATCTCCGCCCTTTTTATTTCTGCAATCCGCAATTATCATCCCGCAGATCTATACTTTTTGGGTCAACACGTAACGCTTTACAGGTGATTATCATGGGGCTTTTTGATGAAGTTGTCGGTGCCTTTCTGAAAGGCGATGCGGGGAAATATCAGGCAATTTTAAGTTGGGTTGAGGAGCAGGGCGGCATTCAGGTGCTGCTGGAAAAACTGCAAAGTGGCGGCTTAGGGGCCATTCTCTCAACCTGGTTGAGTAATCAGCAGAGCAATCAATCAGTTAGCGGCGAGCAACTGGAATCGGCGCTCGGCACAAATGCGGTGTCCGATCTCGGGCAAAAACTTGGCGTGGATACCAGTACGGCTTCCAGTTTACTGGCAGAACAATTGCCGAAGATTATTGATGCGCTCTCACCGCAAGGTGAAGTGTCTTCACAAGCCAATAACGATCTGCTTTCCGCAGGTATGGAACTGCTGAAAGGGAAACTCTTCCGCTAAGCAAATGGGGAGCATGCAACCCGCGTTGCATCCCCCTTTTCCCTCGGGTGTTGTACTGATTTTTGAGCGGAATCGCGTTAGCATGGGTCAGGAACTAATCTACCTGGGGAACTCATGGCTATCAAACTCATTGCTATCGATATGGATGGCACCCTTCTGCTGCCCGATCACACCATTTCACCCGCCGTTAAAAATGCGATTGCCGCAGCTCGCGCCCGTGGCGTGAATGTCGTGCTAACGACGGGTCGCCCTTATGCAGGCGTTCACAACTACCTGAAAGAGCTGCATATGGAACAGCCGGGCGACTACTGCATTACTTATAACGGCGCGCTGGTACAGAAGGCCGCTGATGGTAGCACCGTGGCGCAAACTGCTCTCAGTTATGACGACTATCGTTTCCTGGAAAAACTCTCTCGCGAAGTCGGTTCACGTATAGGAAATTGAAAAACTAAGCGATACCCCTGTCCGCGCCTTATGCCACGTGAGCTTTTCTGCTTTTCCCTCCACTCCGGTGTTTTCTCTCTCTGCATGGTCGATTCTTATACCGCAACAGGCTGTTTTTTATACTTGCACCGATTCCCGGGCACACTTAGCCTGTGTCAGGCCGGCATATACCTCAGCAGACTGATATCCCGCGCGTTTTTCTTCAGCCCCTCCACATTCAGTCCCGCGATGGCCCGGCGGTATACCATCCGGCCGCCACACAGC
>NZ_MDGW01000026.1:0-12324 GCF_001712525.1 Shigella sp. FC1661 | reverse complement strand
TCTTGTCATTGTGGAAAGGCCAACATCCATAGCTTTGGCGGCATCTGCCACCGTGTATTTCTGGTCAACAACCAGTTGAGCGGATTCGCGTTTAAACTCTGCGCTAAAATTTCTTTTTTTCATTGGAGCACCTGTGTTGTTCTGAGGTGAGCATATCACCTCTGTTCAGGTGGCCAAATTCAGTGTGCCACTTCAAACCGAAGAACACGGCGGTGCGGAGTCCGGAGAGTAACGGAATAGCAGAGAGCTTCGTGAAAACGATAAAGCGTGACTACATCAGTATCATGCCCAAACCAGACGGGTTAACGGCAGCAAAGAACCTTGCAGAGGCGTTCGAGCATTATAACGAATGGCATCCGCATAGTGCGCTGGGTTATCGCTCGCCACGGGAATATCTGCGGCAGCGGGCTTGTAATGGGTTAAGTGATAACAGATGTCTGGAAATATAGGGGCAAATCCACTGCGGCACAGATCAGCTCGGAAAGTTCGTTAAGTGCATCCAGATCATCAGCGTAAAAAGCCACGTCATACAGACTTCGGATTGCTCTGGTCAATGAGTCACGGGCCGCACGTTCAGCATGAGCGCCTGATGCACTTAAGCGAAAATAAAAACGCTCAAGTGCTTTGTTAATGAGAGTTTTATATTCTTTGCCCATCACAACGCCCTTTAATCTGCTTTCTGTATTTCAGCTTCTGAATCCATACAAATAATTTCGATATAGGGTTCATCGCCATTAACCTGGCGTGCCTTTTCAGCTTCGCTAATGATTTCTCGTACGGTCTGGTACGGAAGTTCCACAAGCAGTCGCGTGCCGTTCAGATAAACGTAAGTGGCTTCGTCGGCTCCGTTTTTACCCGCCGGAGTCACTCCGTCAATAGCGGATGCACGTAATAACAGTTCACCGCGAAAATCAATAAAACGGATAAATACACCTTGTGCATGGTCTTTGGTCATAAAGCACCTGTTATAAATCAGTCTGTTTAATAAAACTTTGCCCGCGAAGCAGACGATCAATCGTGCGAAGTGCTTCGTATAATGTGAAATCCTGCCCGCACTGATTGTCGCCACAGCTCAATGCAAAAATGCGGTTTCCGGTAAACGGATTGCGTGGGCATTTGTGGATCACGATTCCAGCTTTCTCAATCAGCCAGGTGTGCTCGCCGATTTGTTTTACTGGGTAGCCATCCTGCGTTGCGTGTGTATCACTCAGGCTGTAGCGGATGTTGCTGCGTGATGCACTGGTAGTGAAACGGTTAGCGTGGCGTTCTGTTCCGGTACGAAAATTACGGCGTTGCTTCAGCATAAAATGACACCTCGTTATTTTGTCATCTGCACGTATTTTTCTGCGCTCCTGATTGTTTTCAGGAAAAGAGCGAAGAGATTTACTGTGCGTCTTGAGTTCTTTTCATCTTGGTTGATGGGAATTGAACCTCTGTCAGCCTGTCTTTTCACTGTGTTAACAGCTTGGTTGGTACGCTTTGCGTAATCTTTCAGGCTTTCTTCAAGTACTGGTAACCCATGCTCATCGCGGTAGGGATAGAACGCTGCTAAACGCTCAAAGTCTGCCTGTTCGTGTGTGTTCAGGACTTTTGCCATGTGTGATAACCTGCGCTATCTGTGGTTGTTTGTGACTTGGTGTGCTTATAAGTACACCTTGTGCGCAAGCTTAGTGTACTTATAGGGACACTGTCAATGCTTATCGGTGAAAAAATTAGAGTGATTCGTGAATCAGAGGATTTAACGCGCGAAGAATTTTGCGGCCTGATTGATGTGCCTATCGGCACTTTGCGTCGTTATGAAACGGGGCGGATTGAAAACATAGGGGGCGAAGTGCTTATCAAGATTGTTAATCACCCTCGCTTTTTTAAGTACATGAATTGGCTTATGACGGGAAAAACAAATGAGGCTGCTGGGCAGATCAGTCCCTCTCTCTCCCCTGATGGGCCAGAAAACACATCGTCTTCTCAAAAATCCCGCAAGACTGGTACACAGCCCGGCTAATCATAGAACGCTGGGGGCATGGTGGTCTTGTAACGCTGGGGTTTCACGAATGAGCATAAAATCAATTCTGGGAGGGTATCTTCTTGACATGTGCCCTGAGGGGCGTAAAGGCAAACGCATTCGCAAAAAATTTAAAACGAAATCGGATGCAGTTTTATATGAGCGGTGGGTGCTGGCGCAACAGCATAACAATGAGTGGAAAGGAAACTCTATTGATCGCCGTCCTCTGTCAGTGCTTATTGACTTGTGGTGGAAATACCACGGCCAGCTAATGAAGTCAGGGCATAACACGCGCCTTAAATTGCTGCGCTTGAGTGAAGCAATGGATGACCCGTGCGTGCATAAACTTAATACAACGATGCTCACCGAGCTACGTGTGTCCAGGATAGAGCAGGGGATACAGCCCAGCACCATAAATCGAGAGATTGGGGCGTTAAGCGCGATGTTTACCGCACTCATCTCATCCGGCCATTTTCTTAACGATAACCCCGTTCAAGGCCTTAAAGGAATGAAGGTTAAGGAGCGCGAAATGGGATATCTGAGTAAGTCTGAATGTGTTCAGTTGCTGGATGCACTGGCTGAAAATCCCGATGAACGACTGGCTGTCGAAATCCTTCTGTCGACCGGGGCGCGATGGGGCGAGGTAGCGGCACTGGAGCAGCGCCGTGTTCTTCATTGTCGAATCACTTTTTCAAAAACGAAGAACAGCAAAAACCGTACCGTTCCTATTTCTGAAAGCCTGTTTGAAAAGATCAAAAAACGGGGCGGGAAACTGGTGTTTCCGACGCTGGATTATTCATTGGTTCGCGATGTCATCAAAACGGTCGCACCTGATGTTCCTGACGGCCAGGCTGTTCATGCGCTGCACCACACCTTCGCCAGTCATTTCATGATGAACGGCGGCAATATTCTGACGCTCCAGAAAATTCTGGGGCACGCAAAGATTCAGACAACGATGATTTATGCCCATCTTGCGCCGGATTACCTGCAGGATGCGGTGAGGTTTAATCCACTAGGAGGTGCTTAAGAGTGAAGTTTCATTTAGATGAACTTAAAAGAATGGCAACGCTCGATAATTTTGCGCGTTTTCTCAATGAGTCGTCTACGAATGAAAAATGTTTGTCGTGTGGCGATACGGATATGTACATGTATTTGACGAATATTGTTGAGGTGGGGCCTGAGCCGAAAACTGCTGAGGAGTGTGATTTAGGCACTTTTGTTATGCTTGATTACATCGGTCCATTTACTGGGTATCCGGGATATGAGGGACATGA
Source organism: Shigella sp. FC1661 (assembly GCF_001712525.1). NCBI lineage: Bacteria > Pseudomonadati > Pseudomonadota > Gammaproteobacteria > Enterobacterales > Enterobacteriaceae > Shigella > Shigella sp. FC1661. The sequence goes on along the minus strand of NZ_MDGW01000026.1, from coordinate 9,048 downwards.
TCGGGAAAATATCCATAACTATGAATTCCGACTTACCTGTAACAGATGTGGGTTTGTTCATCGTTACTCGGCCCGGGCCTTTATGAACTGGGTAGGCAAGCAGGGTGATGAGAAGTGATGGCAGAGAATGTTGCACATATTTCGCGGTTCAGAAAAAAGAAAGAGAATGCCTATAATGTATCCAACAACCAAGTAACAGGAAGTGGTAATGATGGAGGTGATGGCATGAATGACGACCTTGAACGGCGGGTCAGTTGCCTGGAAAGTGATGTGACTGAAATCAAAAACAACCTGATTACTCTCACTACAAGAAGCGAATCCTTTGCTACCAAATCTGATGTACTGGAGATTCGCGAAGGGTTGAGGCTTGAGATGGCAGAATCGCGCCAATCCCTGAAGTCTGAGATGGCTGATTTACGCCAGTCTCTGAAAGTTGAGATGGCTGAGCATCGTACTGAACTTCAGAAATCATTTGCAAATCAGACTTGGTTACTCACAGGTATTGTCCTGTCTGCGATGGCCGTGCTTGTGGCTGTGGTTACTGTTATTAAGTAAATTTATGGCGGCGATATGATCCACAAAGTGACCACATCCCTGTTATTTGTTGTGGTTGGCTGTGTTTTTGTGTGTCTGTAAGTCTTTGATAATTATCTAACTTGTTGATTTTTACTTGTGTTTATGGCCGCTCTGCGGCCTTTTTTCTTTTCACTGTCGAAGAGTCACCGTAAAATCAACGCCATGACACTTCAGCAGAACGGATACCATGCTGACACTTGCCCGCCAACAACAGCGACAAAATATTCGCTGGTTATTATGCCTGTCAGTTTTGATGCTGCTGGCGCTTCTCTTAAGCCTTTGCGCCGGTGAACAATGGATCTCGCTAGGTGACTGGTTTACTCCTCGTGGCGAACTGTTCGTCTGGCAAATTCGCCTGCCACGTACGCTGGCTGTATTGCTGGTTGGTGCGGCGCTGGCTATATCCGGCGCTGTAATGCAGGCGTTGTTTGAAAATCCTCTGGCAGAACCTGGACTACTTGGGGTCTCTAACGGCGCAGGCGTGGGGCTTATCGCCGCGGTATTGCTTGGGCAAGGGCAACTCCCCAACTGGGCGCTAGGGCTGTGTGCGATTGCTGGCGCGCTTATCATCACTTTAATACTCTTACGTTTCGCCCGTCGTCATCTTTCGACCAGTCGGTTATTGCTGGCTGGCGTTGCATTAGGGATTATCTGTAGCGCACTAATGACGTGGGCTATCTACTTTTCCACCTCTGTTGATTTACGTCAGCTGATGTACTGGATGATGGGCGGTTTTGGCGGCGTAGACTGGCGGCAAAGCTGGCTGATGCTGGCATTGATCCCCGTGTTGTTGTGGATCTGTTGTCAGTCCAGGCCGATGAATATGTTAGCACTTGGCGAGATCTCGGCGCGGCAACTGGGTTTACCCCTGTGGTTCTGGCGCAATGTGCTGGTGGCCGCGACCGGCTGGATGGTTGGCGTCAGTGTGGCGCTGGCGGGTGCTATCGGCTTTATTGGTCTGGTGATCCCACATATTCTTCGGTTGTGTGGTTTAACCGATCATCGCGTATTACTTCCCGGCTGCGCGCTGGCAGGGGCGAGCGCATTGCTGCTGGCCGATATTGTAGCGCGCCTGGCATTAGCTGCCGCAGAGCTGCCTATTGGCGTGGTCACCGCAACGTTGGGTGCGCCGGTGTTTATCTGGTTATTGTTAAAAGCAAGACGTTAGCCGCAAAAAGACGGTCTATGATTAAAAGCTAAGATTTTTACTGACCACACCCAGGAGAAACGATGCAAGATTCCATTCTGACGACCGTAGTGAAAGATATCGACGGTGAAGTGACCACGCTGGAGAAGTACGCCGGTAATGTGCTGTTGATTGTCAATGTCGCCTCAAAGTGTGGCTTAACGCCGCAATATGAGCAGTTGGAGAATATTCAGAAAGCCTGGGCCGATCGAGGTTTTGTGGTGCTGGGATTCCCGTGCAACCAGTTTCTGGAACAAGAACCGGGCAGCGATGAAGAGATTAAAACTTACTGTACCACCACATGGGGGGGGACGTTCCCGATGTTCAGTAAGATTGAAGTTAACGGCGAAGGACGCCATCCGCTGTATCAAAAATTGATTGCCGCAGCGCCGACCGCAGTCGCGCCGGAAGAGAGCGGATTCTATGCCCGTATGGTCAGCAAAGGTCGTGCACCGCTGTACCCTGATGATATTTTATGGAATTTTGAGAAATTTTTAGTTGGCAGGGACGGATTGGTCATCCAGCGTTTTTCCCCGGATATGACGCCGGAAGACCCCATTGTGATGGAAAGCATTAAACTGGCGTTGGCAAAATAATGTCTATTGTGATGCAGTTACAGGATGTTGCGGAATCTACCCGCCTGGGGCCACTTTCTGGCGAGGTTCGGGCTGGGGAGATCCTGCACCTGGTGGGGCCGAATGGCGCGGGTAAGAGTACCTTGCTTGCACGAATGGCCGGAATGACCAGCGGTAAGGGAAGCATTCAGTTCGCGGGGCAACCCCTGGAAGCATGGTCCGCAACAAAACTCGCGCTGCATCGCGCCTATCTTTCACAACAGCAGACGCCGCCGTTTGCAATGCCGGTCTGGCACTACCTGACACTGCATCAGCACGATAAAACGCGTACCGAACTACTGAATGATGTCGCAGGGGCGCTGGCTCTTGATGACAAACTCGGTCGTAGCACCAATCAACTTTCCGGCGGTGAATGGCAACGCGTACGTCTTGCTGCGGTGGTGTTGCAAATCACACCACAAGCCAATCCCGCAGGCCAATTGCTGCTTCTTGATGAGCCGATGAACAGTCTTGATGTTGCGCAACAAAGTGCGTTAGACAAAATTCTGAGCGCGCTGTGTCAGCAAGGACTGGCGATTGTGATGAGCAGTCACGATCTCAACCACACGTTGCGTCATGCGCATCGGGCGTGGTTGCTAAAAGGTGGAAAAATGCTGGCCAGTGGACGCAGAGAAGAGGTGCTCACGCCGCCAAATCTGGCGCAGGCCTATGGGATGAATTTTCGCCGTCTGGATATCGAAGGTCACAGAATGCTGATTTTGACCATCTGATTTCATTAGTATCTTGAAAATCGGGTAATTACGACGCTAAATTAATGCAAGAATAAAAAACAGAGGAACCGTACGGAATGCGTTTCTGCCTTATTTTGATCACAGCACTGTTTCTGGCCGGGTGTAGCCACCATAAAGCACCGCCGCCAAATGCCAGACTTTCTGATTCGATTACCGTTATTGCCGGTTTGAACGACCAGCTACAAAGCTGGCATGGCACGCCGTATCGTTATGGTGGCATGACGCGGCGCGGTGTGGACTGTTCGGGATTTGTGGTTGTGACGATGCGCGATCGTTTCGATTTGCAGCTGCCCCGTGAAACCAAACAACAAGCCTCTATTGGCACGCAAATTGATAAAGACAAGTTGCTGCCAGGTGACCTGGTCTTTTTCAAAACGGGGTCCGGACAAAATGGTTTGCATGTAGGTATTTACGATACCAACAACCAATTTATCCACGCCTCTACCAGCAAGGGAGTGATGCGTTCCTCACTTGATAATGTCTATTGGCAGAAAAATTTCTGGCAGGCGAGACGAATCTAGTATGTCGAAAAATGGACGGCGATGATACATCGCCGTCCATTTACTCCTGAATACAGTAGTATTTTGCAGACAAAAATTCCGTAAATGGATTATTCGTTTATAATCAGGATAATCTAAAAAAAGGACCCCTGAAAAAGTGGTTAACATGGAACAAATGAAAGTTACTCCTTCTGTAATTGTTATGTCTTATGGCCTCATCCCTTTTAGCCGGATACTGAAAAACATCCTTCGAGAGGGACGGTTACCATGAAGATTTTTTTGGAGAATCTTTATCATTCTGATTGCTATTTCCTGCCGATAAGAGATAACCAGCAAGTCCTTGTCGGCGTTGAGTTAATTACCCATTTCTCCAGTGAAGATGGCACGGTGCGTATCCCGACGAGTCGGGTTATAGCGCAACTTACCGAGGAGCAACATTGGCAATTATTTTCAGAGCAGTTGGAATTACTAAAATCATGCCAACATTTTTTTATTCAACATAAACTCTTTGCCTGGCTTAATTTAACGCCACAAGTGGCTACATTATTATTAGAGAGGGATAATTACGCAGGCGAACTATTAAAATATCCGTTTATTGAACTGTTGATTAATGAGTATTACCCGCATCTCAATGAAGGAAAAGATAACCGCGGTCTTTTATCCTTATCGCAAGTGTATCCCCTTGTGTTAGGTAATTTGGGAGCAGGCAATAGCACAATGAAAGCGGTTTTTGATGGTCTTTTCACCCGCGTCATGCTGGATAAAAGTTTTATTCAGCAACAAATCACGCACCGCTCCTTCGAACCGTTTATTCGTGCGATCCAGGCGCAAATTTCCCCTTGTTGCAATTGCATCATTGCGGGAGGCATTGATACGGCAGAAATATTGGCACAGATTACCCCCTTCGATTTCCATGCTCTCCAGGGATGCCTGTGGCCTGCCGTTCCCATAAATCAGATAACGACGTTGGTTCAGCGATAACCCTTCTGTTTGCTGGTGTTTAAGACGAGAGTAACCGTCTACACTATCAAACAGGAGGATCTATGACCCTGTCTTTTGTTACCCGCTGGCGCGATGAATTGCCAGAAACCTATACAGCACTTTCCCCTACGCCTTTAAATAATGCCCGGCTGGTTTGGCATAATACCGAACTGGCTAACACGCTGAGTATTCCATCGTCGCTGTTTAAAAATGGCGCAGGTGTCTGGGGCGGCGAAGCCCTACTGCCTGGTATGTCACCACTGGCGCAGGTTTACAGTGGTCATCAGTTCGGCGTCTGGGCGGGCCAACTGGGTGATGGGCGCGGCATTTTACTCGGCGAACAACTGCTTGCTGATGGCACTACAATGGACTGGCATCTGAAAGGTGCTGGCCTGACGCCTTATTCGCGAATGGGTGATGGACGGGCGGTTTTACGTTCGACGATACGAGAAAGTCTCGCCAGTGAGGCGATGCATTATCTGGGCATTCCGACGACCCGCGCGTTAAGTATCGTCACCAGCGATTCGCCAGTGTATCGGGAAACGGCGGAGCCAGGCGCGATGCTGATGCGTGTGGCACCAAGTCATCTGCGCTTTGGTCATTTCGAACATTTTTACTACCGCCGCGAGTCGGAAAAGGTTCGTCAGTTAGCTGACTTTGCTATTCGTCATTACTGGTCACATCTTGAAGATGATGAGGACAAATACCGTCTCTGGTTTAGCGATGTTGTCGCACGTACCGCGTCGTTAATTGCCCAATGGCAGACGGTCGGCTTTGCACATGGGGTGATGAATACCGACAACATGTCGCTGCTGGGACTGACGCTTGATTACGGGCCGTTTGGTTTTCTTGATGATTACGAACCCGGTTTTATTTGTAATCACTCGGATCATCAAGGGCGTTATAGCTTTGATAATCAACCTGCTGTCGCGTTGTGGAATTTACAGCGTCTGGCGCAGACATTGTCACCATTTGTTGCCGTAGATGCCCTGAATGAGGCCCTGGACAGCTATCAGCAGGTTTTGTTGACGCATTATGGACAACGGATGCGGCAGAAACTGGGCTTCATGACGGAGCAAAAAGAGGATAACGCGCTACTGAATGAATTATTCAGTCTGATGGCGCGAGAGCGCAGCGATTATACCCGCACATTCCGCATGCTGAGTCTGACCGAGCAGCACAGCGCGGCGTCACCGCTACGTGATGAGTTTATTGATCGTGCGGCATTTGATGACTGGTTTGCCCGTTATCGGGGGCGTTTGCAACAAGACGAGGTTAGCGATAGTGAGCGTCAGCAACTGATGCAAAGCGTTAACCCAGCTCTGGTATTGCGCAACTGGTTGGCGCAACGGGCGATTGAAGCGGCAGAAAAGGGTGATATGATGGAATTGCACCGCCTGCATGAGGCGTTGCGAAATCCTTTCAGCGACAGAGATGATGACTATGTCAGTCGTCCACCTGACTGGGGTAAACGGCTGGAAGTCAGCTGCTCGAGTTAAAGGCTACTTAGTTAACAGCAGCTTGCCAGCCTGAGTTTTACGGAGCAGATATTCTTGCCCGTCATGATCGATAATCAGTTTGCCATCCGGACCTAACAGTGTCTGGCTGGTAATTCGCCGGATGGGCTGCGGGGAAGCGGTCTTGTGATTGGCATCCGTTTCAGGCGTGAGTTTTCTGCTATCCGCATAACGCATAAAAATTAATAATAATTGATATAACAATGATTCTTATTATCAATATTATGGCAGGCCAGAGCAAGCAGTAATGTGTTGAGAAGACAACAAGTTGCGCAGAAATGCCCATCCCATCAGGAATGGGCACGCATTCAGAAGCGGGTATCTACCGCAGAGGCGAGTTTTTCGACCAGGCGTTCGGTATCTTCCCAGTCCAGACACGGGTCGGTAATGGATTGACCGTAAGTGAGCGGCTGACCGCCGACGATTTTTTGCGCTCCTTCGCGCAGGAAACTTTCCGCCATAATTCCAGCAATCGCCGTAGAGCCATTGCGGATTTGCTGACAAATATCCTCACAAACTTCTAACTGGCGACGGTGCTGCTTCTGGCAGTTACCGTGGCTGAAATCCACCACCAGATGTTCAGGTAAATCAAACTCGTGCAGCGTATCGCAGGCTGCGGCGATATCATCGGCATGATAATTCGGTTTTTTGCCGCCACGCATAATAATGTGGCCATACGGGTTGCCGCTGGTCTGATAGATGGTCATCTGACCATTTTTGTCTGGCGAGAGGAACATATGGCTAGCGCGGGCTGCGCGGATAGCATCCACGGCAATCCGCGTGTTGCCATCGGTACCATTTTTAAAACCTACCGGACAGGAGAGTGCTGAAGCCATTTCGCGGTGGATCTGACTTTCGGTAGTACGAGCGCCAATCGCGCCCCAACTGATTAAATCAGCAATAAACTGACCGGTCACCATATCGAGAAACTCAGTCGCGGTAGGGACACCCAGCTCATTTACCTGTAAAAGTAATTTGCGCGCCAGCTCCAGACCGTGATTTACCCGATAGCTGCCGTTTAAATCCGGATCGGAGATTAGCCCTTTCCAGCCGACAACAGTTCGTGGTTTTTCAAAATAGGTGCGCATTACGATTTCCAGCCGTGACTGGTACTGGTTGCGCAGCGACTGCAGACGGGTGGCGTACTCCATTGCAGCGGTGAGATCGTGGATCGAGCAGGGGCCAATAATGACCAACAGTCGCTTATCTTCACCATTCAGTATTTTTTCAATTCTGCGGCGGGAGTCGGTGACATGGGTGGCGACGCCAGGCGTTACGGGATACCGTAGCGCGAGTTCGGCGGGCGTTACCAGGCTCTCAATACGCGCAGTACGGAGTTCGTCAGTTCTGTTCATTACAAGTCTCAGAAATTTGTTGCTTCTACGGCAGGACTACCGGGAAGTGATGCGCATCACGATAAACCAATCGCAGCTGATTTCAAGTGCGAGGTGTGTCACACCTAGCCGGGTGGTTAGCATGATAACAAAAAAACAAATCAACGCACTAGTTCTCTAGTACATTCGGCGACTAAGGCCCATGATATCGAGGATCTTGGTGGCAATCTCTTCTACCGAATAATTGGTACTGTTAATCCACGGGATCTGATTTTTACGGTACAAGGCTTCCACTTCCGCGACTTCCATTCTGCACTGACGAAGCGAGGCATAGCGACTGTTCTCCCGACGTTCCTCGCGAATCGCCGCCAGACGTTCCGGGTCGATAGTCAGGCCGAACAATTTATGCTGAAGCGGTTTGAGCGACGCGGGTAGCACCAGATTATCCATATCGTCGGCAATAAAGGGGTAGTTTGCCGTGCGGATACCAAATTGCATTGCCAGATACAGACTGGTGGGGGTTTTACCACAGCGAGAAACACCGAGCAGGATCACCTGAGCCTGATCCAGATTGCGCAACGAAATGCCGTCATCGTGGGCAAGGGTGTAATCAATCGCCGCAATGCGCGCATCATATTTATTGAGATTATTAGGGTTAAGGCCATGGGTACGATGAGCAATCGGCGTTGGATCCAGTTTCATCTCTTGTTGTAGCGGGGCAACCAGCGCTTGAACGATATCCTGGCAAAAGCCTTCACTTTGCAAGATGATGGCGCGAATCTCCGGCAACACGATGGAGTAGAAGACCAGCGGGCGCACACCTGTCTGGTGATAAATTGCGTCAATCTGATCCTTCACTGCCCGTGCACGGCTCTCATTTTCGACAAACGGCAGCGTAATGCTGCTGATAGTGACGGGAAATTGTGACATTACTGCGTGTCCTAATACCTCCGCAGTTATTGCCGTACCATCAGAAATATAAAAAACGTGGCGATCAACAGCATTATCCATTTTGTTCTTCCCGTGATGCAGACATAATTCTATGAAAGCATAAATTAAAAACGCACAGAAGCGTAGGAGGTAATGTCTGGTTTATAAAATGAACCTTCAATTTTATTTTTTATGAAAACAGTATTTCATTTTTATGGTTTCGTTTATACCGATGGTTTATGTGGAAATTGTCGAATAGAGCAGGTTTGCGCAACGCTGGTAGACTGGCCCCCTGAATCTCCAGACAACCAGTATCACTTAAATAAGTGATAGTCTTAATACTAGTTTTTAGACTAGTCATTGGAGTACAGATGATTGATGTCTTAGGGCCGGAGAAACGCAGACGGCGTACCACACAGGAAAAGATCGCAATTGTTCAGCAGAGCTTTGAACCGGGGATGACGGTCTCCCTCGTTGCCCGGCAACATGGTGTAGCAGCCAGCCAGTTATTTCTCTGGCGTAAGCAATACCAGGAAGGAAGTCTTACTGCTGTGGCCGCCGGAGAACAGGTTGTTCCTGCCTCTGAACTTGCTGCCGCCATGAAGCAGATTAAAGAACTCCAGCGCCTGCTCGGCAAGAAAACGATGGAAAATGAACT
>NZ_MDGW01000025.1:0-12461 GCF_001712525.1 Shigella sp. FC1661 | reverse complement strand
GCTGGCTGTTTTACGCGTATGACAGGATACGGAGGACGGTTGTGGCGCACGTCTTCGGTGAACGCACTCTGGCCACACTGGAGCGTCTTCTGAGCCTGCTGTCGGCCTTTGAGGTCGTGGTATGGATGACGGATGGCTGGCCGCTGTATGAATCACGCCTGAAGGGAAAGCTGCACGTTATCAGCAAGCGTTACACTCAGCGCATTGAGCGACATAATCTGAATCTGAGACAACATCTGGCAAGGCTGGGACGGAAGTCACTGTCGTTCTCAAAATCGGTGGAGCTGCATGACAAGGTCATCGGGCATTATCTGAACATAAAACACTATCAGTAAGTTGGAGTCATTACCCCCTTTTTCACCTGTTTAAAATATGTTCAGCAACCCATATTGATGGCGACCGCCTCTCCACGATGATTTCAATAACATATTCTGTGTTGGCATATGAAATTTTGAGGATTACCCTACACTTATAGGAGTTACCTTACAGGGGTTCCTTCAATTTGTGTTGATTTACGCGAGATAACGCTATGGAATTAAAGGATTATTACGCCATCATGGGCGTGAAACCGACGGACGATCTCAAGACAATCAAGACCGCCTATCGTCGACTGGCCCGTAAATACCATCCTGATGTCAGCAAAGAACCGGATGCCGAAGCCCGCTTCAAAGAGGTCGCTGAAGCCTGGGAAGTGTTAAGTGATGAACAACGTCGCGCTGAGTATGATCAGATGTGGCAACATCGCAACGATCCGCAATTTAACCGTCAGTTCCATCATGGCGACGGTCAGAGTTTTAATGCCGAAGATTTTGACGATATCTTCTCGTCAATTTTCGGTCAGCATGCCCGCCAGAGCCGTCAACGCCCCGCCGCACGCGGCCACGATATTGAAATCGAAGTGGCGGTATTCCTCGAAGAAACGCTGACTGAGCATAAGCGTACCATCAGCTATAACCTGCCGGTTTATAACGCCTTTGGCATGATCGAACAGGAAATCCCGAAAACGCTGAATGTGAAGATCCCGGCGGGCGTCGGCAATGGTCAACGCATCCGTCTGAAAGGCCAGGGGACGCCGGGCGAAAACGGTGGTCCAAATGGCGATTTGTGGCTGGTGATTCATATTGCGCCACATCCGCTGTTCGATATTGTCGGCCAGGATCTGGAAATTGTGGTGCCGGTTAGCCCGTGGGAAGCGGCGCTGGGTGCTAAAGTCACCGTTCCAACACTGAAAGAAAGCATTTTGCTGACTATCCCGCCAGGCAGCCAGGCCGGGCAACGATTGCGCGTTAAAGGCAAAGGTCTGGTGAGCAAAAAACAGACCGGCGATCTGTATGCGGTACTGAAAATCGTGATGCCGCCGAAACCGGATGAAAACACTGCCGCGCTGTGGCAGCAACTGGCAGACGCCCAGTCGTCTTTTGATCCACGTAAAGATTGGGGGAAAGCATGATGGCTAATGTTACGGTGACTTTTACTATTACCGAATTTTGCCTGCATACCGGCATCTCTGAAGAGGAGTTGAATGAAATTGTCGGTTTGGGGGTGGTTGAACCGCGTGAGATCCAGGAAACAACCTGGGTATTTGACGACCATGCCGCCATTGTGGTGCAACGCGCGGTACGCCTGCGTCATGAACTGGCTCTGGACTGGCCGGGGATCGCGGTGGCGCTGACGTTAATGGATGATATTGCACACCTGAAGCAGGAAAACCGCCTGCTACGCCAGCGGCTTTCCCGGTTTGTAGCTCATCCGTGATGTGTGTTTGCCGGATGTGATGACGCATCCGGCAACTGCGCCATAATGCCTGATGCGACGCTAAACGCGTCTTTTCAGGCGCATAAACGACGTTATTTGTTTTGGTGGTCGCACTCCACTAACACCAGCAATAACTGGCTTAGTGCCGCGTAAAAACCAAAGCTGTCATACTGATGGCAACGCGCAGCAAACTCTGGTAACCATTGCCACAGCGCCGTCAGTGTTTTTTGCCGCAAACTGTCGATTCTTCGCGCAGGAACGGTCCCCTCTCCCAGCGAAAAATGCAGATGACTCAACAACTCGAGATAGATCGCCAGATGGTCTGCCGGTTCGTTGAAATTGCCGCTGGTTTCCATCCCTGCCTCAACTAACAAGCGTTTAATCTCTTGCTCGTCCTGTTTGTAGGCCGATGCATACGGCAGCGCCGCCTGCTTATCAGTCATCAAAAACAGGCCGCAAAAGTCAGCGGCCAGTTCCAGACGGGCATCGTCACGTACTGTCAGCGTGGCAATACAGTTTTCCAGCTCATTCACCGCCGCAGCCAGCGGCGGTTCGCTTTTCAGCAACGAAAACCATTCAGCCATCTGCGCACTGGCGATTTGCGTCAGTTGTTCATCGTCCAGTTCACGGGAGAACAACTGCGCCAGCCAGGCGTAAACACAGGCAATCTGTTGTGCTGTCAGCGTGGTCATGATTTCACCTGCGACGCGGGAACATATTCGCACTGCGCCACCATCTCCACAGGGCCGTTAAACGCCGTCACCTGCTCCACTGCTCCATTGTACTTCTCAATTTCCACCAGCGTAGTGTGCGCACTGGTCGCCTGCGCCAGCTGCGAAGTACCGATGTCGATGGTCAGCACGTTGGGGTTACCGTATTTGCACAGCGCACCAGGCTCGCCGCCTTTATCTGGATCGTACCATGCCCCTTCGTGAATTCGTGCCACGCCGGGTGCATAGCGGTCAGAAACTACTGCCCCTGCCAACACCTGACCGCGAGCGTTAAAGACGCGTACCACATCACCGTTACGAATACCGCGCGCGCTGGCATCCTGCGGGTTAATGAATACTGGCTCTTTACCCGCTACCGTATATTGCTGACGCAGAGTTTCCGACTCACATAACTGCGAGTGAAGTCGGAAATCCGGATGCACAGATTGCAGATGCAACGGATACTTCTGCGAGCCGGGCCCACCGTGGGAGCGTTCGATTTTCTCAAACCACATCGGATGCCCCTGACAATCGTCGTAGTTCATATCGGCGATGGTTTTCGAGTAGATCTCAATCAGGCCACTCGGCGTGCCCAGCGGTTCGAGATCCGGATCTTCGCGGAATGCCTGGTGGCGAACAAACATCTGCGGATGGTCAAACTCGACGTACTCTTTGTTATTCCAGAAGTCATCAAACGCTGGCAGATGAACGCCGCGTCCTTTGCCTTGTTGTACACCTTCCTGCCAGATGCGTTTCAGCCAGCCCATTTCGTCCAGCCCTTCGGTAAAGGCTTCTTCGCGATTAAAGCGACGGCACAGCTCGCGGAAAATATCAAAGTCGTTGCGCGCCTCGAACTGCGGCGGCACCACCTGTTTCATGGCGATAATGCCACGGTTGGAGTGGTTGCCGTACTGGTCGAGATCGTTACGCTCAAACTGCGTGGTCGCAGGCAGTACAATATCGGCAAAGCGGCAGGTTGAGGTCCACTGGTTATCTATGGCGATAACCGTTTCCAGCTTGCGCCAGCCTTCAATAATGCGGTTGATCTGCTGATGGCGATGGAATGGGTTAGTTCCGGCAAAAATACACATTTTCAGTGGCGGCAGTTTTACCGATTTACCGTTCCAGTTGATCACTTTCCCCGGTTCGAGGATCGCATCGATAAAACGGGCAATCGGAATGGTGCTGCTGTAGCCTTTGTAGTCACTGTTGTCGTGAACAGGCGGAATCGACGTAGAGCCGGAGAAACCACTCAGAATAACGCCTTTACGCCCCGGCGTGCCTGCGCCGTTGTAGTGCCAGCCAAAACCAAAACCACCACCTGGCAGGCCAATTTGCCCCAGCATCGCCGCCAGAACCACAATCATCCACGCCCACTGTTCACCGTGCTGCATACGCTGCACGCACCAGCCAGCAATAATTTGCGTTCTGTTCGCCGCCATCTGCCGCGCCAGCCCACGAATGGTTTCGGCATCAATGCCGGTCAGTTTTTCAGCCCATGCGGCATCTTTCGGCTGACCGTCTTTCTCACCCAGCAGATACGGCAGGAACTGCTCAAAACCTACACAGTAGTTAGCGAGGAAGTTTTTGTCGTACAGGTTTTCACTGTACAGCGTATACGCCAGCGCCAGTTGCAGCGGCACGTCAGTTTGCGGGTTAACCGCAATGTGCTTCACATGCTCGCGCCCCAGATACTCATGGGTGGATGTGACAACCGGATCGATGCTGATGACCTCAATTTCACCGGCGGCGACTTTCGCTTTTAGTTGCTCGTAATATTCATAAACATCGTGATCCGGGCACCACCAGTTCGCTTGCTGGTTTTTCAGCAAATCGGAGCCCCACAGCATAATGGTTTTGCTGTTCTGCAATACCAGCGGCCAGGAGGTTTGCTGTTCATACACTTCCATCGAACCGACTACGCGCGGCAGGATCACCTGCGCAGCACCGGTAGAGTAATCTCCGCCCGTACCAACGCTATTACCATGCAAGGCAATAGCTTTCGCCAGCATCCCCGAAGCGTTATGGAACATCCCCGTCGATTGCCAACCACTGGCGGTCAGCAAGGCACTCGGCCCGTGAGTTTTCTGCACGCGTTCCAGTTCTTCATAGAACATGTCGAGGGCTTCATCCCAGCTCACGCGCACAAAACGGTTATCACCGCGCTGGGAGGTATCGCTGAGATGGCGCTTACGCAGCCAGTCCACGCGTACCATCGGATAACGAATACGCGCCGCGTTGTGTACGTGATCCGGCAATCCGGCAATCCGGCAATCCGGCAATCATTTTCGACGGATATTTATCCAGTTCGAACGGTTTTGCCGCCACAAAGCGACCATCCTTCACCGTCGCGCGGATAGCCCCCCAGTGCGACCCGGTAAGAATGCCCTCTTTCGAGATGACAGCCGCCGCTTGCGCCGCAGTCGCACTGCGCGGCGTTAACAATGACGGCCCCAGCATCCCGGCGACTGTTAAGCCGCCGAGTTGTGCCAGAAAACGCCGACGTGATGCCTGAAAGAGATCGTTATTGTTCATTATTTTTCTTCCTTCTTATCGCCGTGAGCCTTACCTGCGATGTCAGACGCATTCATTTGCAGATATTTCAACAAGGTGCGTTCTTCACGTTTATCGAGACTGGTAAAGCCAATCATGCCGTTGAGCGTGCCAATCCAGCCGTTAGCATCAAAGTGAGAGATTTCCGGTGCGCCGTGGCACTGGTTACAGGTGCCGTTGTACAACGAATCCGCATAAGCCCAGATCGGTTTGATATCGTTCACCATATCACCTTTCTTCATCCACGCAGTGGCCTGCAACTTGCTCCACTCGGTATTGGTGTCGGCAACGGTGGTTTTCTCCAGCGTTTTTACCTGCTGCTGCACATCACCACGAATCGAGGCAACAAAGATGCGTTTACCTGGGAATTGGGTGAGTACACGCTGACGTCCGGCGCTTTCCGTCCAGCCGGTAATTTCAATTTGCAGCCAGTCGCCGTCACGTTTAAGGACTTTCACTTCCGAAGCAGGCAGCAGAGAACCAGAGGCTTCTTTATCGCCTTTCGCCGCATAAATTGGCTTAATATCAATAGAGTACAGCGTGTCACCACTGTCATTAGCACTGGCGCGCAGCTCATCGAACTGCTTACGGAAGCCGCTACTCATATCCGGTAACTGGTGGGCAATACCTTTATGACAGTCGATGCAGGATTGATTATCTTTCGCTGCCACCTTCATCTGACGTGCCGCTTCAGGATGCTGCTTCGCATGATCCATCGCATCGTAGTTATGGCAGGAGCGGCAGGTTGCCGAGTTGTTTTCTTTCATTCGCGCCCATTCACGCTCGGCAAGTTCCGCGCGTTTGGCTTCGAATTTTTCAGGTGTATCAATGGAGTGAGCAATAAAGGTCTGGTAGATATCATTGCTCGCTTCCAGTTTGCGCTTCACCATGCCTGGAATATCCGGCATGGCATTCAGCTCGCACGCCGGAGGCGTTCTGGAAATGCACCGACTGTTTATATTCTTCATACACCGGTTGCATACTGTGGCAACTGACACAAAATTCGGTTGTGCTGGTGACTTTGATCCCAACGTGTGGCAATACAATCAGCGCAATGCCAATCACAATCCCAATTGCGACCAGCGCCAGTACCGACCAACGAGCACTGGGTCGGCGTAGCGCGTTCCAGAGTTTCCGCATAATAGCCGCTGTAAAATTATGGTTTAGTGAAGCGATCTTAATGAGCAAATATGAACAGCGGCACTGGTCAGGATGAACGGCTTACGGCAGAATATGAACAGATATGAACAGAATGAGTAAAACCCTCTGATGCCACATCACATTGTTATTGTTGAAGATGAGCCGGTTACCCAGGCGCGATTACAATCTTACTTCACTCAGGAGGGGTATACCGTTTCCGTTACAGCGAGCGGTGCCGGGCTGCGGGAAATTATGCAGAATCAGCCGGTAGATTTAATTCTGCTGGATATCAACTTACCCGATGAAAATGGCCTGATGTTAACCCGCGCCCTGCGAGAACGCTCAACGGTGGGGATTATTCTGGTTACCGGACGCAGCGATCGGATTGACCGTATTGTTGGGCTGGAAATGGGCGCAGACGATTACGTCACCAAACCGCTGGAACTGCGCGAACTGGTAGTACGGGTGAAAAATCTGCTCTGGCGAATCGACCTCGCGCGACAAGCTCAACCGCACACTCAGGACAACTGCTATCGCTTTGCCGGTTATTGCCTGAATGTGTCGCGCCATACGCTGGAGCGGGATGGCGAGCCGATTAAACTGACCCGCGCAGAGTATGAAATGTTGGTGGCATTTGTGACGAATCCGGGCGAAATTCTCAGCCGTGAACGTCTGCTACGTATGCTTTCTGCGCGTCGGGTGGAAAACCCTGACCTGCGCACCGTCGATGTGTTAATTCGTCGTTTACGTCATAAACTCAGCGCGGATTTACTGGTGACGCAACATGGTGAAGGTTATTTCTTAGCCGCTGATGTGTGCTGATAAAAATAGACCGGACGAAATCCCCCTGGTGACAGCGAGCGGCGAATATGTTCACGGTCGGCATTTTTCGGCGTCAGAACTAAAATCGGTGGGCTGACATTATCAGACACCGATTGCCCCTGCCAGACCATTTGATCGCTGGCAGCCATAATCACTCTTCCCCGCTTCAGCCCGCGATACACCTGATGTGAAAGATAAAACGACACCACGGTAAGCGGCGTTTTCAGGTTACGCCCTTCACCCATTGCCGCCTCTGCCGCAATGGCCGTTCCGGCAACGACGTCGATTTCTGGGTGGCGTTCCAGCATCTCCTGCAACAGGTTACGCTGGATTTCAATATCGTTATCACCAAGCGCAATATCAACAATACGCACCGGGCTTCCGGCAATGGCTGCGCGAAAACCCTCGACCATCTCTTTACTGCCCCCGGCATTATCGGGTCCGGGCATCAACAGCACGTTCAGTGGTTTACCGTGCGCCCATTACACCAAATATCGCCCAGGTTGATAGCCCATCTGAAACCAGGGTACACCAACGCGGCTTTTCACCAGGGGATCATCAAGAGCATTTACCAGTTCGATCACCGGCAGATTTGCTACCTGCTTTTGCAGGTCGGGAAATGACGTAGTGCTACTACCGAGCAAAATGGCCTCTGCGCCCCACTGTTTACACTGGTCGATTTGTGCTTGCTGAGTAGCCAACTGGCTGTAGCCGCCTGCCTCCTGCATACCATAGTTCAACGATAACCAGTATGAATCTTTCAGGCTGGGATAAAGCGCGCACAGTTTCCATGCGCGTTTGGCTTTAAGCGGCGTAGAGGCTTGCACCGTGTAATGCTGCGCATCATGCCAGCGCAACAGGTTATCACCCGAAAATGCCGATAACATGAAAAGGGAAAGAAGTAAAAATAGCAGTACGCGCATGATAGCCTCATCAATAATAAGGCTTTATGCTAGATGCATTCTGCTTTGCGACTCAACCTTTTTCACCTAAAGTGCACCGACCGTGAATTTAACCCTGACCCAAAGACTCTGGATGGGCTTTGCCCTGATGGCGCTGTTAACCCTAACCAGTACCCTGGTGGGATGGTACAACCTGCGCTTTATCAGCCAGGTGGAAAAAGACAACACTCAGGCATTGATTCCTACCATGAATATGGCGCGCCAGTTGAGCGAAGCCAGCGCCTGGGAACTTTTCGCCGCGCAGAACCTGACCAGTGCCGATAACGAAAAGATGTGGCAGGCGCAGGGGCGAATGCTCACCGCACAAAGCCTGAAGATTAATGCGTTGCTGCAAGCGTTACGGGAACAAGGTTTTGATACCACCGCTATTGAACAACAGGAGCAGGAGATCTCCCGTTCGTTACGTCAGCAAGGGGAACTGGTGGGGCGGCGTCTGCAACTACGCCAGCAACAACAGCAACTCAGTCAGCAGATAGTCGCTGCCGCCGATGAGATCGCACGCCTGGCGCAAGGTCAGGCGAATAATGCGACAACTTCCGCTGGAGCGACCCAGGCCGGGATTTACGATTTGATCGAACAAGATCAGCGTCAGGCTGCTGAAAGTGCACTCGATCGGCTGATTGATATCGATCTTGAGTATGTTAACCAGATGAATGAACTGCGCCTTAGCGCTCTGCGGGTGCAGCAAATGGTGATGAATCTGGGGCTGGAGCAGATCCAGAAAAATGCACCAACGCTGGAAAAGCAGCTCAATAATGCGGTGAAAATTCTGCAACGTCGGCAAATACGCATTGAAGATCCGGGTGTTCGTGCGCAGGTCGCAACAACGTTAACTACCGTTAGCCAATATAGCGATTTGCTGGCGCTGTATCAGCAGGACAGTGAAATCAGCAATCACCTACAAACTCTCGCACAAAATAACATCGCCCAGTTCGCGCAGTTTAGTAGCGAAGTCAGTCAGCTGGTCGACACCATTGAGCTGCGTAATCAGCACGGACTGGCGCATCTGGAAAAAGCCAGTGCACGCGGGCAATACAGCCTGTTATTGCTGGGGATGGTTTCACTTTGCGCACTGATTCTGATCCTTTGGCGCGTGGTTTATCGCTCAGTCACGCGTCCACTTGCCGAACAAACGCAGGCGCTGCAACGGCTGCTGGACGGTGATATTGACTCCCCTTTCCCGGAAACCGCTGGCGTACGGGAGCTGGATACCATCGGGCGGCTGATGGATGCGTTTCGCAGCACTGTTCATGCACTGAATCGCCACCGTGAACAGCTGGCGGCGCAGGTCAAAGCGCGTACAGCTGAATTGCAGGAACTGGTGATAGAACACCGACAGGCACGGGCGGAAGCAGAAAAAGCCAGCCAGGCAAAATCGGCCTTTCTGGCGGCGATGAGCCATGAGATCCGCACACCGCTGTACGGTATTCTCGGCACTGCTCAACTGCTGGCAGATAACCCCGCACTTAACGCCCAGCGTGATGATTTGCGGGCGATTACCGACTCTGGCGAATCGTTGCTGACCATCCTCAACGATATTCTCGATTATTCGGCTATCGAAGCAGGTGGCAAGAATGTTTCGGTCAGCGATGAGCCCTTTGAACCGCGCCCGCTGCTGGAAAGTACCCTGCAATTAATGAGCGGACGGGTGAAAGGTCGCCCGATTCGCCTGGCAACAGCAATTGCCGACGATGTACCGACCGCGTTAATGGGCGATCCGCGACGTATTCGTCAGGTTATAACCAACCTGTTGAGCAACGCCCTGCGTTTTACTGACGAAGGGCAGATCGTTTTACGTAGCCGCACTGATGGCGAGCAATGGCTGGTCGAAGTGGAAGACAGCGGCTGCGGTATTGATCCCGCGAAACTGGCAGAAATCTTCCAGCCATTTGTGCAGGTAAGCGGCAAACGCGGCGGCACCGGGCTGGGACTGACTATCAGTAGCCGTCTGGCCCAGGCGATGGGCGGCGAACTGAGCGCCACCAGCACGCCGGAGGTTGGAAGCTGTTTTTGTTTACGCTTGCCGTTACGTGTTGCCACGGCACCCGTGCCAAAAACAGTCAATCAGGCGGTGCGTCTTGACGGTTTACGTTTGCTGTTAATTGAAGATAACCCGCTAACCCAGCGAATTACCGTTGAGATGCTGAACACCAGTGGTGCGCAGATTGTTGCTGTTGGCAATGCCGCGCAGGCTTTAGAGACACTGCAAAATAGCGAACCGTTTGCTGCCGCACTGGTGGATTTTGATCTGCCGGATGTCGACGGCATTACGCTTGCCCGACAACTGGCACAGCAATATCCGTCGCTGGTTTTGATTGGCTTTAGCGCCCATGTCATTGACGAAACGCTGCGCCAGCGTACCAGTTCATTATTCCGCGGGATTATCCCTAAACCGGTGCCGCGTGAAGTGCTCGGTCAGTTACTGGCGCACTATCTCCAACTGCAAGTCAATAACGATCAATCGCTGGATGTATCGCAACTCAATGAAGATGCTCAGTTAATGGGGACGGAGAAGATCCACGAATGGCTGGTATTATTTACACAACATGCCCTGCCGCTTCTCGATGAAATCGACATTGCCCGCGCCAGTCAGGATAGCGAGAAAATAAAGCGTGCCGCGCATCAGCTAAAAAGCAGTTGCTCGAGTTTGGGAATGCGTATCGCCAGCCAGCTATGCGCACAACTGGAGCAGCAGCCATTATCTGCCCCCCTTCCACACGAAGAAATTACACGCAGTGTTGCCGCTCTGGAAGCATGGTTGCATAAGAAAGACCTGAACGCGATTTGAATCAATATCAGCCAGTTAAGAACAACTAGAATAGTGGCATTTGGTATGCAACTTAACGGACTGGCAAAATCATGGCAGAGAAAAAAAGAACCCGCTGGCAGCGGCGGCCAGGCACGACGGGCGGCAAATTACCGTGGAATGACTGGCGCAATGCCACGACCTGGCGTAAAGCGACGCAATTATTACTGTTGGCAATGAATATTTATATTGCCATCACGTTCTGGTATTGGGTGCGCTATTACGAAACGGCAAGTAGCACGACATTTGTCGCCAGACCGGGAGGTATCGAAGGCTGGCTACCGATTGCCGGTCTGATGAATCTGAAATATAGCCTTACAACAGGTCAGTTACCGTCCGTCCACGCCGCCGCGATGCTGTTATTGGTCGCTTTTATCGTCATCAGTCTATTACTCAAAAAGGCCTTTTGCTCATGGTTATGCCCGGTTGGTACGCTTTCTGAATTAATCGGCGATCTCGGTAACAAACTGTTTGGTCGGCAATGTGTCCTTCCCCGCTGGCTGGATATTCCTCTGCGCGGCGTGAAGTATTTGCTGTTGAGTTTTTTTCTCTATATCGCGTTATTGATGCCCGCTCAGGCGATTCACTATTTTATGTTGTCGCCCTACAGCGTGGTGATGGACGTAAAAATGCTCGATTTCTTTCGTCATATGGGGACCGCGACATTAATCAGCGTGACCGTTTTGCTGATTGCCAGCCTGTTTATTCGCCATGCCTGGTGTCGTTATCTTTGCCCATATGGCGCGCTGATGGGCGTGGTTTCGCTATTATCGCCGTTTAAGATTCGTCGCAATGCCGAAAGTTGTATCGGCTGTGGCAAATGCGCAAAAAATTGCCCATCACGGATCCCGGTAGATAAATTAATTCAGGTACGAACAGTGGAATGTACCGGCTGTATGACTTGCGTAGAGTCATGTCCGGTAGCCTCAACATTGACCTTTTCACTGCAAAAACCTGCGGCAAATAAAAAAGCTTTTGCGTTGTCTGGCTGGTTAATGACGCTACTGGTTCTGGGGATTATGTTCGCGGTGATTGGTTACGCAATGTATGCGGGAGTATGGCAAAGCCCGGTGCCGGAGGAATTGTACCGACGCTTAATTCCACAAGCGCCAATGATTGGTCACTAAATTAGCAACAAGCGGAACATCACCTCGCACGGGGTGATGTTCACAAAATCACATTATTTTGATTTTGACATCATAACTTTCAAGCCCGGTCATTTTTTCTCGTGCGGTGAAGCGAATTTCAGAGACTTCTTTCCCTGTATTCTTGTTCAGCTCGGCGATTTTTTGCGCGATAAAGTCGGCGATTTCCGTTTCGGCTTGTTTTTTTAACTCTTCAATATTCACTGTTAACCTCTTCTGGTCTTAAAAGACAGCAACACGCCAGTAAGGTGTTGGTTCCCGGTACCCTAGTCAGGTAAGAAATGTTATAAGCCATCTCCCCGAAAGATTCAATAATCAACAGGTTATCGCTTACTATACATACAGCGTTGAAGAAAAATAAGGCAGATATAAAAAAGGCTCCACGAGGGTAATGCCAGTCAGTTAAGCAACTGACTGGCTCTTTTTCGGGGCTGTGGGGTATTTCCAGGGCCTCTCCTTTACCACTCTCGGAAGGCCCTTCCCCTTCTCGTCGGTAATTTCACAAGTTGTCCCATACTTGCAAGATCGCGCATCAGCTCCGGTATACGTCCCGGTGAAGCGCCCTGCA
>NZ_MDGW01000024.1:0-12496 GCF_001712525.1 Shigella sp. FC1661 | reverse complement strand
TCGGCCTTTGAGGTCGTGGTATGGATGACGGATGGCTGGCCGCTGTATGAATCACGCCTGAAGGGAAAGCTGCACGTTATCAGCAAGCGTTACACTCAGCGCATTGAGCGACATAATCTGAATCTGAGACAACATCTGGCAAGGCTGGGACGGAAGTCACTGTCGTTCTCAAAATCGGTGGAGCTGCATGACAAGGTCATCGGGCATTATCTGAACATAAAACACTATCAGTAAGTTGGAGTCATTACCGTGGCACGATACCTTTAATAAAGGGTGATGGCATCACGGTGTGATTAATCGGATCGCGCAATATCCCGTTTTCCGGGATCACCATCAGCGCGATCGCAGCAATAAAAAGTAGCGATACGACACCTGCTATGCGTAAACCAAAACGCTGACTTTCGGTCAATGTCTGCAGTTTCTCATCGCTGTTTCCCTGCCATTGACCTAACCGTGGCTCGATGATTTTGTCGGTTATCAGGCCGCCAACAATCGTCAGTACGACTACGGAGCTGGCCATAAAATACCAGTTATCAATTACACTGATGTGCATTTGCGGATTGAACGCAGCCGCCGCTTCCGTGCGGATCCCCGACAGCAACACGTCGGTTGTGACAATCAGTAAATTAGCCGTAAAGCCGCAACCTACGCCTGCAATGGCAGCCAGTAAACCTGCAACTGGATGCCTGCCCACCGCCAGAAAAATCAGCGCACCCATCGGTGGCATGATCACTAACGCCGCATCGGAAGAAATGTGGCTGAAAAAAGCAATAAACAGCACCATATAACTGGCGTAGCGGACATTAACATGCGATGCCATTTTAACCATTAGCGCTGGCAGTAAGCCGACGCGCTCCGCCAGACCGGCACCTAAAACCAGCGCCAGGATCGCACCAAGTGGAGCAAAACCGCTAAAGTTTTTAATAACATTGGGTAAAAACCAGTGTAATCCTTCCACACTGAGCAGGTTTTTCACCACCACCGGCGTTCCATCGGTCGGGTTTTTCGCACTGACGCCAAAGGCCGACAAAATTGCCGTCGTCACCATGAGTACGATAATCAAATAGATAAAGAGCAAAAAAGGATGGGGAACCTTGTTACCAATTCTTTCGACCCAGCCATAGAGCTTCCCGGATTGGGAGGACGACGGTATGGATGACATACTCATGGGCATTCCTCGGTTGTTGTGTTTGCGTTGTTGTTGTTATTTTAAAGATGACGGTGTCACGTTTTTTGGGATAGGGCAGTGATACGGTTGCGTGTCCGTAACTTGCTGATGCTCTTGTTGGCATTCTTGCAATAGCCCTGAATCAATGAAGAGATTGAGTGTGGTTGCTGCCATAGTTTTCGCCGCCAGCAGCATTCCTTTATGAGCAATAGATGTTCGCCCCTGGCTAACCAGTTGCCACGTATGTAGCGGTGTACCGACGGCAAAACAGGGGCTGAAACACTGGGCAACAGGCAGTTTCCAACTGACGTCGCCGACATCAGTCGATGCCGCAAGCACGTTATCGGTGGCGGCATATGGAGCGACCTCATTCGCCAGTACCGTTTCACGATGACGTAGTGCAAAAGCCTTGCCGTTTTCGCCACCGGTTGCGGCGATATTATTCAGACTGTTTTGCCGATCGTTGGGGGGGAGCGTAGCCTGAATTTGTTTCGTAAAAGCCAGTTCTTCGGAGTTCCATTCCGGGGTACCAAAATGGGATAGGGCATGGTACATGGCATTTTCTAAGGTGCGATTCGGGAGATAACTGGAACAGGCTTTGTCGAAGCGGCATTCAACCGTGGTTTCGGTCATCAATGCCGCACCTTCGGCGATTTTGGCGACCCGATCATAAATATGCTGCACGTCGGTCATTTCGGGGGCGCGGATAAGATAAAGCACTTCTGCCTGCGCCTGGACCACGTTGGCGAGATCCCGCCGCTATTTGTGATGGCATAGTGTACGCGCGCTTTTTCAATAATATGTTCGTTGAGGAAGTTGGTGCCAGTGGTCATCAACGTTACGGCATCAAGGGCGCTGCGTCCCAAATGAGGGGAATTCGCGGCATGTGCTGCGATCCCTTTAAAGCGCCATGATGCCTGAATGTTTGCCAGCGTGCGGGTATTGAACATACCGGCAAAGGCTTCCGGGTGCCAGGTGAGTGCCGCATCCACATCATCAAATACCCCCTCGCGAACCATGAACGTTTTACCCGAGCCGCCTTCTTCGCCAGGACAACCATAAAAGCGCACCGTGCCGCCTTGCCCATATTGTTCCAGCCATTTCTTGACGGCTATTGCAGCGGCAAAGGCGGCGGTTCCCAGCAAATTGTGTCCGCAACCGTGACCATTTTCACCGGGCGTCACGGATGTAGGTTGCGCGCAACCTGCTTGCTGACTTAAACCTGCCAGGGCGTCATATTCTCCCAGCAGGGCGATAACCGGTTTGCCTTGACCAAACGAAGCAATAAAGGCATTTGGGATATAGCCTACGTTGCGGGTAACGGTGAAGCCTGCAGATTCCAGCGCCGAAGCCAGATGCTCCGCTGACCAGAACTCTTCAAAACGTGTTTCTGGATGATCCCAGATTTGATCGGCAATATCGGTATAACGTTGGCGATCGGCTTCAATCGCATCGTCGATAAAACGATAGATTTCCTGCATCAGATACCTCGCGTCCAGGGAAAATTGAGCGCGGTGCGCGCCAGCGTTTCGACGGCAATAGCGAGAACCTGCTCGTCAAAATCGAATTTTTCGTTGTGATGACCTGCCGCCAGCTGTGTGCCAAACACCACGTAGGAGGCTTGCCCTTGATGTTGCTGCACGCGGGCCATCATTAATGTGGCATCTTCGGAACCCGCAGGCGCTTCAACACGTTCAATGGCCTGATTGACCCCCGCGACCTGAGCCGCCTGACTTTGCAACCATGCGACCCATTGCGGCGAAGGAGAACTGGCGGTAGCTGCACCCATCAGACGAGTTTCAACGCCGACACCATACATGGTTGCTGCGCCCTGAATCGCTTGTTGTGCACGGTCAAAAACATATTGATTAATGACGTCGCTGGCCCCGCGTGTTTCCACTTTCAGCAACGCCGAGGCAGGAACAACGTTACGACCGCTTCCTGCCTGCATAACGCCCACGTTTACTCTGGAAGCTCCTTCGCTGTGCGGGGCGATTGCATGCAGTGCAAGAGTGGCTTGTGCTGCCGCCAACAAGGCATTGTGACCGTCTTCTGGTTTTGCGCCCGCGCGCCACGCGTACCTTCCTCTGCAGGCTGAAAAATCAGTTTGATGACGCCATGTAGTCCGGACTCGAATTGTTTAAGGGTATGCGCCAGCCCAAGCCCAATGGCGGTATGTCCATCATGACCACAGGCATGCATCATTCCGGCGTTACATGACGCAAAACCGTCGCGGTAGGGGCGATGGCTGACATCCTGCTCTTCACTGAGATCCAGCGCGTCCATATCGACACGGAAAGCCATCACCGGACCGGGGCGACCGGTATCCAGGGTGGCGACGATACCAGTGAAACCACCTTCAAAAACCGCAATCCATTGTGCTAGCGCACCCTGTTGACGAGCGCGCTCGAATTCGCGTTGTAGAGTGAGTTCATCAGGTAGTCCCATCCGGCTACTTTCATTAACTACTTCGCGGCCCAGCGCCAGTGAATAGCCGAGCTGCTGCAATTCTTCCGCAACAAGGGTGGCAGTGCGGAATTCCACCCAGCCAGACTCTGCATAGTGATGAAAATCACGTCGCCAGTGCGATAATTTTGGGGCAAGCGAATTAACAAATTGATTCAAAGACTCCATAACCTTTCCCGTCATCAGTAAAAAGTGTGACCCGGTTCACGTAGCGATAGTTTTTACTTATCACTAACTGATTTTTCACAGTTTTAACCGTTCATAAATTACCCTGACACAATCATCTGCATTAAAGTAGATGCCAGTTTCTTTGGTCTGATAAATAACGGTTATCGGTGGCGTCATGGCTTTTCAGGTAAAAATTCATCAAATTCGTGCTTTTGTTGAAGTGGCTCGTCAGGGCAGCATTCGCGGAGCGAGCCGAATGTTGAATATGTCGCAACCGGCACTGAGTAAATCTATTCAGGAGTTGGAAGAAGGATTAGCGGCGCAACTCTTTTTTCGCCGTAGTAAAGGCGTGACGTTAACTGATGCCGGTGAAAGTTTTTATCAGCACGCCAGTCTTATTCTTGAAGAGCTGCGCGCAGCCCAAGAGGATATTCGCCAACGACAAGGGCAACTGGCAGGGCAGATTAATATCGGCATGGGGGCCAGTATTTCCCGCAGTCTGATGCCAGCTGTCATATCTCGTTTTCATCAGCAGCATCCGCAGGTAAAAGTACGCATTATGGAAGGGCAACTGGTGTCGATGATTAATGAATTGCGTCAGGGAGAATTGGATTTCACCATCAATACCTATTATCAGGGACCGTACGACCACGAATTTACTTTTGAGAAATTACTGGAAAAGCAATTCGCGATCTTTTGCCGCCCGGGACACCCCGCCATTGGTGCCCGTTCGATCAAACAGTTACTGGATTACAGCTGGACAATGCCGACGCCACACGGCAGTTACTACAAACAGTTGAGTGAATTGCTTGACGATCAGGCGCAAACGCCACAGGTCGGTGTAGTCTGCGAGACGTTCTCAGCCTGTATCAGTCTGGTGGCAAAAAGCGATTTTCTCAGCATACTGCCTGAAGAAATGGGCTGCGATCCCTTGCACGGACAGGGGCTGGTGATGTTGCCGGTTAGCGAAATTTTACCGAAAGCGGCCTATTATTTGATTCAGCGGCGTGATAGTCGCCAGACACCACTGACCCCGTCATTAATCACGCAATTCCGGCGAGAATGCGGCTATCTGCAAAGTTAAAACTGCATAAAAAATAGAGTCTGTCGACATCCGCCAGACTCTACAGTACACACAGCAGTGCATCCGCGTCTTAAGTCCGGCATTGTCTCCTCTGCGCCGGTGACTGTGTTATAACGGTTTTAACCTTTAGTTGCCAATTTTCTTCAGTGACAGATTTCACGAAAATATAAGTTACATTATTAATATCGTGAATGAATAATCATGCATAAGCATTTTGCTTAAAATATCGGCAATATTTGGAACTTATTACTGGAATTTTGGGTAATACGTTGTTGGACCGACCCGGTCTGGTTATCATATCGCGCTCTTAATTGCGGGAGGATGTAACATGAACCTTGACGACAAATCGCTGTTTCTTGACGCCATGGAAGATGTCCAGCCGCTGAAACGTGCTACAGATGTCCACTGGCATCCAACGCGTAACCAACGTGCGCCGCAGCGTATCGACACGCTGCAGCTTGATAATTTCCTCACCACCGGATTTCTCGACATCATCCCGCTAAGTCAGCCGCTGGAGTTTCGGCGGGAAGGGTTGCAACATGGGGTGCTGGATAAGCTGCGCAGTGGTAAATATCCGCAACAGGCGAGCCTGAATCTTTTGCGCCAGCCGGTGGAAGAGTGCCGCAAAATGGTGTTCAGTTTCATTCACCAAGCCCTGGCGGATGGTTTGCGTAATGTGTTGATTATTCATGGTAAAGGGCGGGAAGATAAATCGCATGCCAATATTGTCCGCAGCTATGTGGCGCGCTGGCTGACCGAATTTGATGATGTTCAGGCATATTGCACCGCGCTACCGCATCATGGCGGCAGCGGGGCGTGTTACGTCGCACTACGTAAAACGGCGCAGGCGAAGCAAGAAAACTGGGAGCGCCACGCTAAGCGCAGCCGTTGATCTCGAGACGCATCCGCGGCTTATGCCGCCAGCACGCGGTTGCGTCCATCATTTTTCGCCCGATACAAAGCATCATCAACGCGTTTAAACAGTTCATCGATGCTTTCATTTCCTTCGTGATGCGCCACACCAATGCTGACGGTAAAACGTGGTAAGCCCGAAATACTCACTTTGGCCACGCTTACACGGATAGTTTCAGCCAGCGAAAGCGCAGTATCCAGTGGGGTTCTTGGTAGCAATAAGACAAACTCTTCGCCTCCCCAACGAAACACCAAATCGCCTTTGCGAGCGCAACTTTCGAGGGTGCGGGCGAGGGCGCATAACACCTCATCACCTTTAGAATGCCCATAGAGATCGTTAATGTGTTTAAAACGATCGGTGTCGATGAGCAACAAGCTGTAATCCTGGGCGATGGCGAGGTGCTGCATTTGGCCTGGTTCCGTAATGTGATAAAACTGTCGCCGATTCAGTAATCCGGTCATCGCGTCATGGTGAGCAGCATGTTCCAGCTGCTCCTCCTGCCGTTTTTGCTCAGTAATATCATGCACAATACATAACATGAGCTTGTCGCCATAAATTTCAATCGGCCCGGCATAGGTCTGCACATGACGAGTAGATCCATCCGCCAGTTTATGAACAAAATTCAAAGGTTTATGACCGCCGGGTAAATGCGAAATTTCATGCATGATAGGCATGACGCGACGCCCGAGCATATTAATTTCCCAGGTATGTTTCTGGCACATCGTTTCATGGTTATAACCGTAGAAATTGAGCGCGGCGAGGTTAGCATCGACGATTTGGCCATCTCGTGAGGGGTCAATCAACAACATTGGTGCAGAGTTAGTCAGAAAAAAGCGCGCATAAAAACCTTGTTTTTTGCGCTGATAATTTGCCGAGCGACTGGCTTTTAAACCCAGCGTTGCCGGCGCTTCGATACCTTCGAAAATAATCACCGGTTCTGTTTCTGTCAGCTCTCGCAAAACAAGCCGACAGCTTAATGCTGTTTCCTCTTCTTTACGCTGAACAGTGAGGATTTCGATAATATCGTGTTGGTTTTGCAGATCGGAGAGGTATTTCGGCAGTTCTTTTTGTGAGGAGACGGAATAGGGTCCGGTTCGTAGCTGACTAAACGTGAGGTCTTGCATCAACAGTCGCGCCGCGCTATTGGCATAAATTAACTGTTCCTCAAAGGGCGAAACAATCCAGACAGGACTGGTGAGTAAGTCCAGGGTATTGAAGTTGTGCGTAATCATTGAGATCCCGTTATTTTTATCAATTTTTGTTGCTATCCGATCGCAAAAAAGCCACGTCATATGATCAGATAATTCTGATAATGATAGACGCTATTTAACACTTCACACGGTTTGTATACGGAAAAGCATTTTGCTTTTTGTATTCAATTTAGACAGAATTTTATTAATCATTTCAGGGTAATAGGGTGATGAGATGTTGCGTAACAGGGCCAGAAGGCTAGACTACAAAATAATGCGTTGATGATGGAGGCACTGTGGAAGCGATTAAGGGATCGGACGTTAATGTCCCGGATGCAGTATTTGCCTGGATGCTGGATGGTAGAGGCGGCGTTAAACCGCTGGAAAATACAGATGTGATTGATGAAGCGCATCCCTGCTGGCTCCACCTTAATTATGTACACCATGATAGCGCCCAATGGCTGGCGACAACACCGCTGCTTCCCAATAACGTACGTGATGCGCTGGCAGGCGAGAGCACACGGCCCCGAGTCAGCCGTCTCGGTGAAGGCACGCTGATTACATTGCGCTGTATAAACGGCAGCACCGATGAACGCCCCGATCAACTGGTCGCCATGCGTGTATATATGGACGGGCGGTTAATTGTTTCGACCCGACAACGCAAAGTGCTGGCGCTGGACGATGTGGTGAGCGATCTGGAAGAGGGCACGGGTCCGACCGATTGCGGAGGGTGGCTGGTGGATGTGTGCGATGCGTTGACCGATCATTCCAGCGAATTTATCGAGCAGCTGCACGATAAAATTATCGACCTTGAAGATAATCTCCTTGATCAGCAAATTCCACCGCGTGGATTCCTGGCTCTGCTGCGCAAACAATTAATCGTGATGCGTCGCTATATGGCACCGCAACGTGATGTTTATGCTCGTCTTGCCAGTGAACGTTTGCCGTGGATGAGCGATGACCAACGCCGTCGGATGCAGGATATTGCCGATCGCCTTGGGCGCGGTCTTGACGAAATCGACGCCTGTATAGCACGGACTGGCGTGATGGCGGATGAAATCGCTCAGGTGATGCAGGAAAATTTAGCTCGTCGTACCTATACAATGTCATTGATGGCAATGGTCTTTTTACCCAGTACCTTTCTGACAGGGTTATTTGGCGTCAACCTTGGTGGGATCCCTGGCGGCGGGTGGCAATTCGGATTTTCAATTTTTTGTATTCTGTTAGTTGTTCTTATTGGTGGTGTTGCTTTATGGTTGCATCGTAGTAAATGGTTGTAACAAAAGCAATTTTTCCGGCTGTCTGTATACAAAAACGCCGCAAAGTTTGAGCGAAGTCAATAAACTCTCTACCCATTCAGGGCAATATCTCCCTTGCAGGTGAATGCAACGTCAAGCGATGGGCGTTGCGCTCCATATTGTCTTACTTCCTTTTTTGAATTACTGCATAGCACAATTGATTCGTACGACGCCGACTTTGATGAGTCGGCTTTTTTTTGCCTGTTATTTATCAGCGTCTACCCTTTAAGAGTCCACCCAATGACCGGAGGGAAATATGACGACACTTATTTATTTGCAAATTCCTGTCCCTGAACCGATTCCTGGCGATCCTGTTCCAGTGCCCGATCCGATCCCTCGCCCGCAACCCATGCCTGACCCACCACCCGATGAAGAACCGATTAAATTGTCGCATCGTGAGCGTAGATCTGCGAGGATACGCGCCTGCTAACTTTGCGTCGATGACCACGAGAATAGATTGTGACCGCTTTTTCTACCCTGAATGTTTTGCCTCCCGCCCAACTCACGAACCTTAATGAGTTGGGTTATTTAACTATGACGCCGGTGCAGGCCGCCACGCTTCCGGCGATCCTTGCCGGAAAAGATGTTCGCGTGCAGGCGAAAACCGGCAGCGGCAAAACGGCGGCTTTTGGCCTCGGCTTGTTACAGCAAATTGATGCGTCGCTATTTCAAACCCAGGCTTTAGTGCTGTGTCCTACGCGTGAACTGGCGGATCAGGTGGCAGGTGAATTGCGTCGGCTGGCGCGTTTTCTGCCAAATACCAAAATTTTGACGTTGTGCGGTGGTCAACCGTTCGGTATGCAGCGTGATTCGTTGCAACATGCGCCGCATATTATCGTGGCAACGCCGGGTCGTTTGCTGGATCACTTGCAAAAAGGCACGGTATCACTGGATGCGCTGAATACTTTGGTGATGGATGAGGCCGACCGCATGCTGGATATGGGATTTAGCGATGCCATTGATGATGTCATCCGTTTTGCGCCTGCATCTCGACAGACGCTTCTGTTTTCGGCAACCTGGCCGGAAGCCATCGCCGTAATCAGCGGACGAGTGCAACGCGATCCTTTGGCGATTGAAATTGACTCAACAGATGCTTTGCCACCCATTGAACAACAATTTTATGAGACATCCAGCAAAGGCAAAATTCCTCTGTTGCAACGGTTATTAAGCTTGCATCAGCCATCCTCTTGCGTGGTGTTTTGCAATACCAAAAAAGATTGCCAGGCTGTCTGCGACGCGCTGAATGAAGTAGGGCAAAGTGCATTGTCATTACACGGCGATTTGGAGCAACGCGATCGCGATCAGACCCTGGTACGTTTTGCTAACGGTAGCGCCCGTGTACTGGTTGCGACTGATGTTGCTGCGCGTGGTCTGGATATTAAATCGCTTGAGCTGGTGGTGAACTTTGAGCTGGCGTGGGACCCTGAAGTTCATGTACATCGCATCGGCCGTACAGCTCGTGCAGGAAATAGCGGTCTGGCGATCAGTTTCTGTGCTCCGGAAGAAGCACAGCGGGCCAATATCATTTCTGACATGTTGCAGATAAAACTTAACTGGCAAACGCCGCCAGCTAATAGTTCCATTGTGCCGCTGGAAGCAGAAATGGCAACGTTGTGTATCGATGGCGGGAAAAAAGCCAAAATGCGCCCGGGTGATGTATTAGGTGCACTGACAGGAGATATCGGGCTTGATGGCGCAGATATTGGCAAAATCGCCGTGCATCCGGCGCATGTCTATGTCGCGGTCCGTCAGGCTGTTGCTCATAAAGCATGGAAACAGTTACAGGGCGGGAAGATTAAAGGAAAAACGTGCCGGGTGCGGTTATTAAAATAATGAAATGTTGAATTGCCGGGTGCAAGAGTAAACATCTTCTTCGGCATTGCCGGATGCGACGTTGGCCGCGTCTTATCCGGCCTCCATAAGAGTAGCCCGATACGCTTGCGCATCGGGCGCTATCCTGGTTATTTCACTTCAACCACATTCAGCCGTAACTCATCCAACTGATTTTCCTCTTCTTCTGGCTGCCAGCCCGCCGGTTGTAGTGGGATCTCTTCGCGATCAAACGCCAGATCACCCCCGTTAACCACTTCAGAACCGTGGGTGATGCCTTTGAAATCGAACAGGTTGGTATCGCACAGATGCGACGGCACCACATTCTGCATCGCGCTGAACATCGTCTCGATACGCCCTGGATAACGTTTATCCCAGTCACGCAACATGTCAGCAATCACCTGACGTTGCAGGTTAGGCTGTGAACCGCACAGGTTGCACGGAATAATCGGGAACGCTTTTGCATCGGCAAATCGCTGAATATCTTTCTCGCGGCAGTAGGCCAGCGGACGAATAACGATATGTTTGCCATCATCGCTCATCAGTTTCGGAGGCATACCTTTCATCTTGCCGCCGTAGAACATATTTAAGAACAACGTCTGCAGGATATCGTCACGATGGTGACCCAGCGCGATCTTCGTCGCCCCCAGTTCCGTTGCGGTACGATAAAGGATACCGCGACGAAGGCGAGAACACAGTGAGCAAGTGGTTTTGCCCTCTGGAATCTTCTCTTTCACGATACCGTAAGTGTTCTCTTCGACAATCTTGTACTCAACGCCCAGCTTTTCAAGATACACGGGCAGAACGTGTTCTGGGAAGCCCGGTTGCTTTTGATCGAGGTTAACAGCCACCAGCGAAAAATTGATTGGCGCGCTTTGCTGCAAATTGCGCAGAATCTCCAGCATGGTATAGCTGTCTTTACCCCCTGAGAGGCAAACCATGATGCGATCGCCTTCTTCAATCATATTGAAGTCAGCAATGGCTTCGCCCACGTTACGACGTAGACGTTTTTGTAATTTGTTCAGGTTGTATTGTTCTTTCTTTGTAATTTGTTGATTTTCTTGCATTATTTCAGTTCTCTGGTACTAAATGGGGCAAATTGGGGGCAAACTTTGCAACTACGATAACCGCGCATTCAACATGGCTATCTGTTCGTCGTTCATGTCATCAATCCACATACCGTAAATTTCATACACCATTTGCGCAGTTTCATGCCCCATCTGGCTGGCTATAAATGCCGGGTTCGCTCCTGCCGTCAACAGCCAGCAGGCAAAAGTATGTCGCGTATGGTACGGATTACGGCGGCGAATACCAGCACGTTTTACTGCTGCATTCCATCTTGCACCCAAACTGCTTACCGAGTAATAAGGTTTCTGTTTTTCGTTACACACCCTGGGCATGAAAACAAAATGCAGTTTTTGCTTTTCAGTTCTGCCGTACTCCCGATGATAAAAAGTGATTTCGCTTTTGCGATGATGCCCGGTCAGTTTGTATTGCTCCTTCAGTGCTTCAAGAGCCGGCTGCAGTAATGTTACCGTCCGGATCCCGGCATTTGTTTTTG
Organism: Shigella sp. FC1661; assembly: GCF_001712525.1. NCBI lineage: Bacteria > Pseudomonadati > Pseudomonadota > Gammaproteobacteria > Enterobacterales > Enterobacteriaceae > Shigella > Shigella sp. FC1661. The sequence goes on along the minus strand of NZ_MDGW01000024.1, from coordinate 818 downwards.
GGGGACCGAACATATCAAGTATCGTCAGGTTTCTTCTGACATTCACAATTCCCTTCTCGAAATCCACATCCTCCCACGCCAGAGCTGCCAGTTCCCCGTGACGAAGCCCGGAGTAAACGGCAAATTTCCACAAGTTTTGGCTCTGTCCTTTTTCACTTTCCATTAATGCATTGAATTCTGTTTTAGATAACGGGTCAGGTTTTATTCTGTTTCGCTGTAATTTTTTTACTCCTTCAAATGGTTTGGTTGATATAAATCCCGACTGATACGCAAAACGTAACAACGAACAGAGCAGGGCGATATAGTTATCAACTGTGCGCACGATTCTTCCTTTTTTGTTGGATCTTGGATTATCTAGGTAAAGCGTTTCTCCATGCAGCAGTTCATTCCGGTAGTTTAAGATTGAGGTAGCCTGAGTTTAACGGACACTCCTTCCTGAAATAGAATGGCATCAGAAGGAGCTAATAATGAGCAGAAAAAACCAACGTTACTCTAAAGAGTTCAAAGCCGAAGCTGTCAGAACGGTTCTTGAAAATCAACTTTCGATCAGTGAAGGCGCTTCCCGATTATCCCTTCCTGAAGGCACTTTAGGACAATGGGTTACCGCCGCCAGAAAAGGGCTCGGTACTCCTGGTTCCCGCACGGTGGCTGAACTGGAATCTGAAATTCTGCAACTGCGTAAGGCGTTAAATGAAGCTCGCCTTGAGCGAGATATATTAAAAAAAGCAACAGCGTATTTTGCACAGGAGTCGCTGAAAAATACGCGTTAATCGAACAATGGCGACAACAATTTCCCATTGAAGCGATGTGTCAGGTAT
>NZ_MDGW01000023.1:0-12894 GCF_001712525.1 Shigella sp. FC1661 | reverse complement strand
TTTCTGGTGCGTACCGGGTTGAGAAGCGGTGTAAGTGAACTGCAGTTGCCATGTTTTACGGCAGTGAGAGCAGAGATAGCGCTGATGTCCGGCAGTGCTTTTGCCGTTACGCACCACCCCGTCAGTAGCTGAACAGGAGGGACAGCTGATAGAAACAGAAGCCACTGGAGCACCTCAAAAACACCATCATACACTAAATCAGTAAGTTGGCAGCATCACCGCCGTTTCCCGTGGCGACGCTGTTGCCGATTATATTATTGATAATGTCTCTATTCTCGACCTGATCAATGGCGGAGAAATTTCCGGCCCAATTGTGATTAAAGGACGTTACATTGCCGGTGTTGGCGCAGAATACGCTGATGCTCCGGCTTTGCAGCGGATTGATGCTCGCGGCGCAACGGCGGTGCCAGGGTTTATTGATGCTCACCTGCATATTGAATCCAGCATGATGACGCCGGTCACCTTTGAAACCGCTACCCTGCCGCGCGGCCTGACGACCGTTATTTGCGACCCTCATGAAATCGTCAACGTGATGGGAGAAGCCGGATTCGCCTGGTTTGCCCGCTGTGCCGAACAGGCAAGGCAAAACCAGTACTTACAGGTCAGCTCTTGCGTACCCGCCCTGGAAGGCTGCGATGTTAACGGTGCCAGTTTTACCCTTGAACAGATGCTCGCCTGGCGGGACCATCCGCAGGTTACCGGCCTTGCAGAAATGATGGACTACCCTGGCGTAATTAGCGGGCAGAATGCGCTGCTCGATAAACTGGATGCATTTCGCCACCTGACGCTGGACGGTCACTGCCCGGGTTTGGGTGGTAAAGAACTTAACGCCTATATTACTGCGGGTATTGAAAACTGCCACGAAAGTTATCAGCTGGAAGAAGGACGCCGGAAATTACAACTCGGCATGTCGTTGATGATCCGCGAAGGGTCCGCTGCCCGCAATCTCAACGCGCTGGCACCGTTGATCAACGAATTTAACAGCCCGCAATGCATGCTCTGTACCGATGACCGTAACCCGTGGGAGATCGCCCATGAAGGACACATCGATGCCTTAATTCGCCGCCTGATCGAACAACACAATGTGCCGCTGCATGTGGCATATCGCGTCGCCAGCTGGTCGACGGCGCGCCACTTTGGTCTGAATCACCTCGGCTTACTGGCACCCGGCAAGCAGGCCGATATCGTCCTGTTGAGCGATGCGCGTAAGGTCACGGTGCAGCAGGTACTGGTGAAAGGCGAGCCGATTGATGCGCAAACCTTACAGGCGGAAGAGTCGGCGAGACTGGCACAATCCGCTCCGCCATATGGCAACACCATTGCCCGCCAGCCAGTTTCCGCCAGCGACTTTGCCCTGCAATTTACGCCCGGAAAACGCTATCGGGTCATTGACGTCATCCATAACGAATTGATTACGCACTCCCACTCCAGCGTCTACAGCGAAAATGGTTTTGATCGCGATGATGTGTGCTTTATTGCCGTACTTGAGCGTTACGGGCAACGGCTGGCTCCGGCTTGTGGTTTGCTTGGCGGCTTTGGACTGAATGAAGGTGCGCTGGCTGCGACGGTCAGCCATGACAGCCATAATATTGTGGTGATCGGTCGCAGTGCCGAAGAGATGGCGCTGGCGGTCTATCAGGTGATTCAGGATGGCGGCGGGCTGTGCGTGGTACGTAACGGCCAGGTCCAAAGTCATCTGCCGTTGCCCATTGCCGGCCTGATGAGCACCGACACGGCGCAGTCGCTGGCGGAACAAATTGACGCCTTGAAAGCCGCCGCCCGTGAATGCGGTCCGTTACCCGATGAGCCGTTTATTCAGATGGCGTTTCTTTCTCTGCCAGTGATCCCCGCGCTAAAACTAACCAGTCAGGGGCTATTTGATGGCGAGAAGTTTGCCTTCACTACGCTGGAAGTCACGGAATAATAAAAAAGCCCGGCGTCATGCCGGGCAAAAGTCACCAGTTACGTTTATGCCACTGTCAACTGCTGAATTTTTTTCTCGCGGCGGATTTTGCGTTCTTCCATCACCGCCACTATCGCCATCAGGCAGATACAACCAATCGCGGCGATATCAAGTGCGGCGAAGGTGCCTGCCCAGCCGGTAAGGCCGAATACCGGCGTCCCATCGGCAATCATTCCCAGACCTAACTTGGCAAAGCTGTCACCAATCAGGTAAGCAAAGGTGCCTTTAATACCATCGGCAGCGCCAATCGCTTTTTTAGGTACAAAGCCAACAGCAGCCACACCAATCAACAATTGCGGGCCAAAGACCAGGAAACCCAACGCAAAGAGAGAAGCCAGATAGATATATTCGTTGCTGGCATGTTGATACACACCGAGCGTGGCGATAATCAGCGCCAGCGCGATGCAGGCCACCAGGCCACGGCGACCGTTCGCCAGGTCAGAGAGCCAGCCCCACAGCAGCGTACCGACCAGCGCACCAGCTTCAAACAGCGTAAAGCCCTGAATCGCCACCGCTTTAGAGAGTTTCAGTTCCTGGAACGCGTATACGGTTGACCACTGGTCGATACCAATACGTACCACATAGAGGAAAATGTTGGCGAAGCACAGCAGCCAGATCACTTTGTTTTTCAGCACATACTCAACAAAGATCTGCCACTTGGTCATATCGGTAGATTCTGTCTCTTTGTCCTCTTCGCTGATCTCCTCGCCGAACAGTTCTTCAGCTTTGCCGAGGCCATAAGATTCTGGGGAGTCGCTGCCGTAACGCAGGCCGATAAAACCGACAATCAGCGCGATAATCGACGGGAAGATAAACATGCCGATGACATGGCCATCGAACAGGTAATTTGCCCCGAACAGCGCCACACCTGCTGCGCCTGCACCGCCAAGGTTGTGAGAAATATTCCAGAAACCGAGGAATGTCCCGCGTTTACGACGCGGCGTCCATTTGGTGATGGTGGAGTAACTGCACGAACCGCCGGTACTCTGGAAAAAGCCGCTTAAGGAGTAGAAGGCAATCATCAGGAACAGGCTAACCGAGCCGCTGCCCATACTGGCACTGAAGCCCAGCATACAAATGGCAGACAGGATCAGCATGAACGGCAGGAATTGTTTGGTGTTTTTGCCGTCGGCGTAGTATGAAACCAACGTTTTACCCACGCCATAAGTGATGGAGAAACCCAGGCCGATCATCCCCAGCTGCGTCATGCTCAACCCGTAGGTCGAAATCATATCGTTCTGCGCGATGTTAAAGTTCTTGCGAATCAGGTACATCGTCAGGTAGCCGATAAAGACCACCAGGTAGGATTGCATGAACGGTTTGAACCACATTTTGCGCCGCACTTCGAGCGGAAGGTCCAGGGTCGGCTTGCGAACCTGGTTTAGGAAAGCCAGCATGGGTTACTCCTGAAATGAATACCTGCGTGAGGCATGCATTGTAAAAATCAGCAGCAAATCAGGCCTGAGATAGCGTCCAGGCAAAACCTGGAAAATTTCTTAGTTTTGCCGGATATGAAGTGAAAAGGTGAGATGCATCACGCTTCGCGCGGTGTCTGGGCGTTCAAAAAGGGCAGTAACAGCAGTGCGGAAATCCCGGCGGCGATAGAGATAACCACAAAAAATCCGCTCCAGTGCCAGGTATCGAGTACTTTCGCCAGCGGCCAACCAGCAAGCGACGCCCCCAGATAAGCAAACAAGCCGACAAACCCCGTCGCCGCCCCTGCCGCCTCTTTGTGGGAACACTCTGCCGCCGCCATACCGATTAACATCTGTGGGCCAAAGACAAAAAAACCAATGGTGAAGAAGCAGGTTGCCTGCATCACGTAGCTGGCAAATGGCATCAGCCACAGGGAGCCGACTGAAAGCAAAATTCCGGCGGCGAAAATCAAATTCATCGGCCCTCGGTTGCCGTTAAACAATTTGTCCGAGCCCCAACCCGCTACCAGCGCACCGATAAATCCACCCAGTTCAAACATCGTCACTGCCGTATTCGCCGTGACCAGATCGACGCCCAGCGTCTCGGACATATACAAATTGCCCCAGTCGTTGATCGCCGCCCGGACCACATAGACCAGCACATAGCAAAACGAAAGCAGCCAGATATACGGATTCAGCAACACATATTTGGTGAGGATCTCTTTACGCGTCTGCCCTGCCCCTTCTTGTTGTTGAGCTATCTCCAGCGCGTCGTGTCGCCATTCACCGACCGCCGGTAAACCTAACGCCTGCGGGCGATCGCGCAGCCGCCAGCAGAGAAAAATTCCCACGACGATCGCCATACAACCAGCAATCATCATCCCGGCACGCCAGCCGTAATGTAGTGCAACCGCTGCCATCACAATGGGAATGAGTGCGCCGCCGACGTTATGCGCCGTGTTCCATAATGCCCACCAACCACCGCGCTCGGTACGTGAATACCAGGCCGTTAACAGACGCGCACACACCGGTGAACCCCAGCCCTGGAAAAAGGCGTTCAGCACCCAGAGTACGGCAAACGCCAATAGCGACGTCGAGAAGCCAAACAGAATGTTGATAATGCCCGTGGCGATAAGCCCTATCCCCATAAAATAACGGGCATTTGAGCGATCGCTGACAATGCCGGAGACAAACTTCGACACGCCATAGGTAATGTAAAACAGGGTCGCTAACAGGCCGATATCGCTACGGCTGAGCACGCCGTTAGCAAGGATTTCTGGTACGGCGGCGTTAAAACTTTTCCGCGTGAAGTAAAACAGCGCGTAACCCAGCCAGATGGTCAGCAGAATATGCCGACGCCAGTAGCGATAGCGGGCATCAATTTCATATTTATCAGTCATTAATGGCGCATCGGCAGGCGCTTTCAGAAACGGCAACATCATCAAACCTTAGACATAGCGTTGAGGTAGAGAAACGCTGACACGCGTGCCGTGCAGACAGGAAATGTGTAATGTGCCACCCAGCGCCGTTACGCGCTCGCGCATTCCGGTGAGGCCAAAACCTTGTTGCCCGGAACCCGGCGGCAAACCGCTGCCATCGTCTTCAATAACCAGCATCAACCGTTCATCCTGCTGCCAGCCTTGCAGGGTGACCGCGCTGGCATCAGCATGTTTCACAATGTTGTTCAGCCCTTCCTGGCAGACACGAAACAGCGTCACGCGCTGGTTTTCGCTTAACGCTGATTCATCGATTCGCCATTCGAGATGGCTGACAATACCGCGCCCTTCCAGCTCCATTTCCCGCATCAGTGAGCGGATGGCCTGCTCCAGGGTGAGATCATCCAACTGGCGCGGACGTAACCGACCCAACAAACGGCGCACCGCGTCGTAAACGCCCAGCGATAGTTGTTCGATGAGCTGCCCGCTCTGCTTCACGCTGGCGTTATCTGCCGCCAGCCGCTGAACAATGCCCGCCTGAGTACGAATAGCAGTGATGGTCTGACCGATATCATCATGCAGCTCACGCGCCACATCACGGCGCACGCTCTCTTCGGTTTCCAGCAACCGTTCAGCCAGATGCTGATTGCGCGCCAGTTCCTTTTGCAGCGACTGGTTAAGTTCACGCAACCGCTGGATGCCAGCGCCAAGCAACAACCCTGTCAGACTTTGCACCAGCAGCGAGAGCAATAAATCCACCGGATGATCGCGCCAGGTTTGACTGGCGATCAGCGCGATGGCGTTCATCAACGTCGCAATCAGCGCCCCTTGCCAACCATAGTGCCAGGCCAGCGCGATAATCGGCAGCGCCAGACAGAATGGCGTAAAGCGCGACAGTTCGTCCGGCAATCCCAACTGGAGCCAGAGACTGATAACAAACAGCAGCAAGTACCAGACCAGATGTCGCCCGCGCCAGTTGATTGGCTGAGAAACCAGTGACGGGCCGAGCGGCAGCCAGGTGTTATTGGCGAGATAGTGCCAGAACACCAGACATATCGGGGCCAGCGTCAGGCCGCCAGTTAAAGTCAGCAACAGCGCATTCCACGACTCTTTGCCGTGCCAAAGCCAGGGCAGCGACTGCAACAACGCCGCCGCCGTTAACGCCGCCCCCTGTAACAGCAAGGTGCGCCAGTCACGCTGATGGCGATAGCGCGAGATCAGCGCTACGGGCAGTAACGTCAGTAAACTACCGATCATCAATAACGGAAAATGGGTTAAACCGACCGCCTGCGTTAGCCAGTAAATCAGCAGCCACTCCGCGCCCAGCAGCACCGGCCAGTATCCGCGCGGGCATTGCAGCATTAGCCCCAGACGCAGACCAAACGGAAATAACAGCACCGCCATATCAGGGCGCTCAACCAGATGCAGGCTGATACTCCACAGGCAAAACCATGCGGCAGAGAAGATAAAAAAGCAGGCAATAACGGTAATTAAGCGGGAGAACAACGTCTTCATCACCAGCCATCAAACATGCGGCGCGCCAGCTCTACGTCGTTACTGACGCCCAGTTTTTCCATCAGATTGGCGCGATGGACGTGTACCGTTTTCGGTGACAAGCCCAGTTCGGCGGCAATCTCTTTCACCGCCATTCCTTGCGCCAGTTTTTCCGCCACCTGGCGTTCACGTTTGGTTAGCGGGTCCTGACGACCGGATGCCAGTTTAATGGCAATATCCGGCGTCAGATAACAGCCGCCCGTGGCAACCGTATGCACCGCAGCAATGAGTTCATCCGGGCTACAGCGTTTGGAAAGAAAGCCGCGTGCCCCCGCGTTAAGCGCCTGCTCAACCAGCGCAGGACTGTCGTGAACGGAGAGCATAATCGTCGCCATACCTTTCGGCAGCTGGCTTAGCAGCTCCAGACCGGAGATATCGGGCATGGAGATATCGCAAATACACACCTGCACACCGCGCCCCGGCAGCCCCGCCAGCGCCTCGCGCCCCGAACCAAACTCGGCAACTACCTGCAAATCAGGTTCCAGCCCCAGCAGCTGCGCAAAGCCGGAGCGGACGATGAGGTGATCGTCTATAAGGGCAACGGTGATCATGGTCTTGTCCTGGCGGGTAAAAAAAACGCGCTTACCTTAACGATAAGCGCGATGTTGTTCAAGCCTTGAGCGGTTACTGAAAAAACACCGCGATCTTGTTAAACATCGTCGGATCGGACTGATTACGCTGCACTTTCACGACATCTTCCAGCTTATCGATTTGGCTTATCATCTGCTCCAGACGCTGGTCGTCATTGACCAGTAGCCAGATATGGCTTTTGTCGCTGTCCTGAATCGGCAGACAAAGAATGCCTTCAACGTTAAAAGCGCGGCGGGAAAAAAGGCCACAAACGTGCGTCATTACGCCCGGATGGTTGCGAACGGTGAGCTCCAGAATTACGTTGTTATGAGTTGTGTTTTGCATGGCTTATTCCCCCACCATTTCAGTATTCGCCGCACCTGGCGGCACCATCGGGTAAACTTTTTCTTCGGCATCAATGCGCACATGGATCAGCGCCGGGCCAGGGCGATTGATGATTTCCTGCAATGCAGCCTGCGGATCGGCTTCGTTATTCAAATCACAGGTTTCGAGGCCGAATCCGGCGGCAATCTGCATAAAGTTGATTTTGCCCGGATAGGTGGCGGCAAAAACGCCTTGCTCGTAGAACAGACTCTGTTGCTGATGCACCAGCCCCAGCGCTTCGTTGTTCATCAGAATGATTTTGACATCCAGCTGATTTTCACTGGCGGTCGCCATCTCCTGAATATTCATCATCAGGCTGCCGTCGCCGGAGAAACACAACACTTTGCGATCCGGGTTCGCCAGCGCCGCGCCAATCGCCGCAGGCAGGCCAAAACCCATCGTGCCCAGCCCACCGGAGGTCAGCCACTGGCGTGGGCGATTGAGCGGATAAGCTTGCGCGGTCCACATCTGATGCTGACCCACATCGGTGGTGATAATCGCATTGTCATCGACACAGGCGGCAACGGCGTTGATCAGGCCGTAATGGCTTAATGGATCGCACGCTTTCGGGATTGGACACGGGAATTCGCGCTGCAAATCCGCTACCAACTGGTGCCACTCTGCACGCGGTTGCGCTTCCACCTGCGGGATCAATTGCGCCAGCACGTCATCAACATCCGCCTGAATCGCCACATGCGGCTGCTTGATTTTACCCAGCTCTGCGCGATCGATATCGACATGAATAATTTTGGCATTCGGACAGAACTGCTCGGTTTTGCCAATCGCCCGGTCATCAAAACGCGCACCGAGCACTATCAACAAATCCGCCTCCTGCAAAATATAGTTGGTGCTGCGCACACCGTGCATCCCCAGCATACCCAGCGACAACGGATGCGCTTTTGGCAACATGCCCAGCGCCATTAAAGTCATGGTGGTAGGCAGTTGCGCTTTCTCCGCCAGTTCACGCACCCGTGCGGGCGCATTGATCACACCGCCGCCCAGATAAAGCACCGGGCGTTTGGCAGCGTTAATCATCGCCGCTGCGTCACGAATGCTTTCTTCGCTAAAGGCGGGGGCGGCGGCTTTTTCTGCCATAGCGGGCTGTGTTTCAATCTCAAAAACTGCCGTTTGCACATCCTTAGGAATGTCTATCCACACCGGGCCTGGGCGGCCTGATTGCGCAATGCGGAAGGCATCGCTCATGACCTGCGGGAGTTCTTCGATATGTCTGACCAGATAGTTGTGTTTGGTGATGGGGATAGAGATGCCGTAGGTGTCCACTTCCTGGAAGGCGTCGGTGCCGATCATCGAGGCGGGAACCTGACCGGTGATGCAAATCAGCGGGATGGAGTCCAGCCGCGCATCGGCAATGGCGGTCACCAGGTTAGTCGCACCCGGTCCGCTACAGGCCATACAGACCGCCGGTTTACCGTCGGTGCGCGCCATCCCCTGAGCGATAAATCCCGCGCCCTGTTCATGACGGGCCAGAATATGGCGGATTTGCGTGCTTTGGCTTAAGGCATCGTAAACAGGCAGGATAGAACCGCCTGGAATGCCCGTCACAATCTTAATGCCCTGCTGTTCCAGGAAATGAACGATAAATTCTGCGCCGGTAAAGCGCTTACGCGTCGATGTTGTGCCCGAACTTGCCATGCTCCAGTCCTTTTCTTCTGGGCCGACTTTCCGGGAGGTGCTTAAACGAAAAACCCCGCCCGGTTTGCGCCGGCGGGGTTTTGGAATCGTGTGTTGTTCCAGTCCCTACGGCGCATTGCCGACGACCACCACCACACGCACGACGACCACTGCGGCGGATAGCGCAGTTGGTAGTAGTTTTGCGTTGAACATGGAAGTAGTCATTGGGGACCTTGTTGGTTTTGTGTTTAACAATATTTATACAAGCACAGCTTTACAGGGGAGACAATGGAAAATTTTTCAGCAAGGGAAAATTGAGGGGCTGATCACGTTTTGTACTGAATTGCAGGTAACAAAAAACCCCGCCGGAGCGAGGTTTCATCAGCCGCCTGCAGCTGGTAACCGCAAAGCACACTGTATTATGTCAACACTGAAAGTATACGTGTTCCGCACAGAACGCGCAATTTCGGCACGAATTTTGACGTATTTAGGGCATAGTTGAGTATCGATCACAGTTTGCGTTTTGTCCAAATATTACTGTTTATTTATACAGTAAACTTCTATAATATCACTGTACGCAATGTATTATACGGGGGCCGCATCGTTACCCGGCGCACTAAGTCCTGGCTGAAACGGGTGGTGCCGTCAGCGCCTTAACCCCGCGTGAGCACACTGTGTTATGTCAACAAGCACAACGTTTCTCCTTGAGATACCGCGTGCACAACAGCTGGCAACAGGCAGCGGAAAGGTACGTCAGCTGGCAGTGCTCCTGAACCACAGGAGACGCGTATGAGCCTGGTGGATATCGCCATTCTTATCCTCAAACTCATTGTTGCAGCACTGCAACTGCTTGATGCTGTTCTGAAATACCTGAAGTAATTCAGATTCAAGTCGCACCAAAGGGGAGCGGGTAACCGCTCCCCTTTTATATTTAGCGTGCGGGTTGGAGTTGGGGGCTTCTTCTACCAGCAGAATGTTTGCACCTGCGCTGCCTGTGCCCCTCACCCTAGCCCTCTCCCCAAAGGGGCGAGGGGACCGTCCCGTGCAATGTTTAGCTCATTTTCTGAAAGGGAACGGTGGTTTCCCCCTCGCCCCTTTGGGGAGAGGGTTACAGTTCGCACGTAATCCCTCCCGGCAACATTTATTGCCGCTTTTGTTTACATATTCTGCCGCTAAACAATTCCCCATTCCTGGCGTATATCTGGCTAACATTCATCAATGTGATAGATTCCTCTCCCGCATTTATGGGAATGCGTAGTGACTTATTCTAATTATTTTTATAAAAGCATCCGTGATAATGAAAAGGCAAAGAAACGTCAATTTGTTATTGATGTTGGTATTACTCGTGGCCGTCGGTCAGATGGCGCAAACCATTTATATTCCAGCTATTGCCGATATGGCGCGCGATCTCAACGTCCGTGAAGGGGCGGTGCAGAGCGTAATGGGCGCTTATCTGCTGACTTACGGTGTCTCACAGCTGTTTTATGGCCCGATTTCCGACCGTGTGGGTCGCCGACCGGTGATCCTCGTCGGAATGTCCATTTTTATGCTGGCAACGCTGGTCGCGGTCACGACCTCCAGTTTGACGGTATTGATTGCCGCCAGCGCGATGCAGGGGATGGGCACCGGCGTTGGCGGCGTAATGGCGCGTACTTTGCCGCGAGATTTATATGAACGGACACAGTTGCGCCATGCTAACAGCCTGTTAAACATGGGGATTCTCGTCAGTCCGTTGCTCGCACCGCTAATCGGCGGTCTGCTGGATACGATGTGGAACTGGCGCGCCTGTTATCTCTTTTTGTTGGTTCTTTGTGTTGGTGTGACCTTCAGTATGGCCCGCTGGATGCCGGAAACGCGTCCGGTCGATGCACCGCGCACGCGCCTGCTTACCAGTTATAAAACGCTTTTCGGTAACAGCGGTTTTAACTGTTATTTGCTGATGCTGATTGGCGGTCTGGCCGGGATTGCCGCCTTTGAAGCCTGCTCCGGCGTGCTGATGGGCGCGGTGTTAGGGCTGAGCAGTATGACGGTCAGTATTTTGTTTATTCTGCCGATTCCGGCAGCGTTTTTTGGCGCATGGTTTGCCGGACGTCCCAATAAACGCTTCTCCACGTTAATGTGGCAGTCGGTTATCTGCTGCCTGCTGGCTGGCTTGCTGATGTGGATCCCCGACTGGTTTGGCATGATGAATGTCTGGACGCTGCTCGTTCCCGCCGCGCTGTTCTTTTTCGGTGCCGGGATGCTGTTTCCGCTGGCGACCAGCGGCGCGATGGAGCCGTTCCCCTTCCTGGCGGGCACGGCTGGCGCGCTGGTCGGCGGTCTGCAAAACATTGGTTCCGGCATGCTGGCGTCGCTCTCTGCGATGTTGCCGCAAACCGGTCAGGGTAGCCTGGGGTTATTGATGACCTTAATGGGATGGTTGATCGTGCTGTGCTGGCTGCCGCTGGCGACGCGGATGTCGCATCAGGGGCAGCCCGTTTAAGCGCACGTCACCGCAGCATCGTCATCAGCTCCATGGGAGAACGATGCTGCTTTATCAGATCACGCATCACCCGCATATGCGGTGCGGAGTAAGAATAAAACGCCTGATAGCCCGCACAAAGCACGCTGTCTGGCGTCTCCTGCCGAGCGTGCGGGCACAGGCGATGCCAGTCGCACGCCTGGCAGTCACGGCGCGGTTGCGGGTTTTCGCCGCCACACCATTTTTGTAAGGTGGCGTCAAAAAGCTCAATCGAGATACGACTGATATCTGCCCGCACCCAACACTCGAACAGGGCAATTAAAAATTTCCCCCACAGCTCTGCTGTCACCGAAGCGGCCGTCAGATCGCCCCGGTCATCAAATTCAAGATAGGGAATGAGCTGTACGGAGCGGATGCCCCGCTGTTTGAAATTGTGATAAAAATCGGCAGGTTGCAGAGCATCCTTGTACTCTACAACCAGTTTATGCCTGTCCTCTTCAGCATCAATGACCTGACTTCCTGTCATGCGACTCTCTCAATAAATACGATAAGTTGATGTATATGCGTTACAGCAAACAGTATTGCGAGAGATAACACCGCGAGGGAGATCAAAAATTTGTCACGGACTACGTGAAATTGGGAAAAATCGCTATTCGTGACATCCATTAAATTGCGATTACGGGTGTAGTGCCAGAGGATCAGCGCCACGATGGCGAGAATGCCAATCGAAATCCAGAATAACATGCCCGCCTGGTGCCAGTTGTGTTTGATAGCCAACGCCATCAACGCGCCGTAGCCCAGCATGGTACGAAACCACGCCAGTGATGTGCGCTCCGGCTGCAGTCCTGGGTCGGCAATGCGTCTGGCTTTGCGGCTATCCGGCATACAACACCAGTCCCATAACGATCACCGCCACGACCATCAATATTAAGCTAATGATTAATAAGCTGTTGGTGTAGGGCAGGTCCTCTTTCAGACGCATCGCTTTTTCATTGCGTAACCAGCGCAGGTAGCCATACATTGCTAACCCGCCGGAAAACAGACACAACAACAACGCCAGCAGTTCACGAATGACGGGCGTGGCGAAATCTGGCGCAAGTTGATCAAGCCCAACCCCCGCCGCCAGAAATCCTAGTGCGGTACGGATCCACGCCAGAAAAGTACGCTCATTAGCCAGCGAGAAGCGGTAATCGGGCGCTTCTCCAAGGCGGGAAATTTTCATTGTTGCTCCTTTGCAATTTCACTAACGCTCTATCTTTAGCGGTTTTTTTTAAGAATTTCGTCCGCCCGTTTCCTGATATGCTTTTGCCATCCGCTACAAGGAGGTCAGATGGGTATCATAGCGCAAATTGACATCCTCCACGCCCTGAAGGACGAGGATCCCTGCTACGTTCAGGCTGTCGCCTGAATCATTTCGGTGGGTTCCTGCTTCAACGGGCGGCCTGACTGCACCATCTCTCCACAGGCAAGAACGGCGTG